>CALIMD010000310.1 GCA_938028645.1 uncultured Alphaproteobacteria bacterium | reverse complement strand
ACAGTGTTCGGCGTAATCATTTTCGGCGCTCATCTGCACATCTACTTGTGTCGCACCTTTCTCCTTAAGCGTTTTAAGCATCCAGACTACGTAATCAGAGTGTGACTCAATTATGCGAGTGAAATTGAATTGCCCACCCCCTCCTTGTGGCCCAGAAATAATGAATAAGTTTGGGAACCCGTTACTATGAAGTCCTAGAAATGTTTTGGTACCTTCGGTTTCCCATTTTTTTTGCAAAGTTTTACCATTTTTGCCAGTTATCATATTAAATGTGGAAGTTGCCATCCACTGAAAACCCGTTGCGTAAATTAAAACATCCACGGGATATGCTTTCCCGTTATGAATCACACCATTCTTATTAATTTCTGTCACACCCAGTGGAGCTGTATCGATTAAGGCAACGTTTGGCTTATTGAATGTTGGTAGAAATTCATCATGAAACGTAGGGCGCTTGCACCCATAGGGATAGTATGGCTTTAGGGCTGCGGCTGTTTTAGGGTCTTCTACAATAGCATCGACCCGTGCACGTATTTGCTCCATAATCCGAAAGTTTGTATTGAGCTGTTTCTGAATGAGTTCTTTCTGTGAAAGTTTTTTTGCATGCTGCTTACGTTCTTTTAAATAATCTACTTTTCCGGAAAGATACTCGTCGTTACCTTTCAATGCAGTTCTTCCAGAGGATATTTTTGCAAGACGTTCACGTCTTGCCACAGCCCAACCGGGCTCGTTTTTCCATTGTTCGATCTCTTCTGGGGATGTTTCCCTTTGGTCGCGGACATCGATTGAAGAAGGTGTTCGCTGAAATACAAATAGTTCTTTTACTATTTTAGCGATTTCTGGAATAACTTGAACGGCAGTTGCTCCAGTCCCTATGATGCCAACCCTTTTCCCTTTTAAATCTATGTTATAATCCCAGCGAGATGTATGAAACGCATCGCCAGAAAACTTCTCCATGCCTTTGATCCTTGCTAGTTTGGGGGTAGTTAGAATCCCATTTGCCAAGATAACATAACGAGCACGCATGCTGTCGCCGCGATCCGTTTTAACAATCCACCGTTTATTTGATTGATCCCAATCAGTTGACTCGACGGTTGTATGAAATAAACACTGTTTATAAAATCCATATTTCTCGGCTAATTTCTGGCAGTATTCCATGATTTCAAAACCAGCCGCAAACTTCATTGTTGGGAAATAACCCATCTCCTCCAAAAGTGGGAGATAACTATATGATTCGACGTCACAGGCTATACCTGGATATCTATTCCAGTACCAAGTCCCTCCGACGTCGCCGCCTTTTTCACAAAATCGGACGTCAGTGAAACCTTCTTTTTGTAGTTTTTGCCATAGAAGAAGGCCTGCAAACCCGGCCCCGACAACTAATATTTCACATTCGTCATTAAGTGCTGATCTTTCTATTGGGGGAGCAGAGTATACATCTTCCAGGTATTTACTAAATTCTCCCTCTAATGCCATATAGTCAGCAGCACCACGTCGTGCCTCTTTAAATTCTCTATATTTTGCCTGTTCGGTTGCATTGAAAACAGCCCCTGGAGGGGGAGGAGGCAGTGATGTTAATGAATCATCGCTTATCGTAGAATAGCCTTTTCCTGTGATTTTCTCATTAGCTTTAGCTGCCCTTGTATTAAATATTTTTCTTCCTGTTTCGGGATGAATTTGAATAGCTGAACTCATTAATAAAAACCTCAATAACTGCTGCATTAAAATGCGTTAACCGAAAGCAAAAACAACTAACGAACCTTTCCTTTTATATAAAAGGATTTTCTTCTAGGCAAAGGTCGATTACAACAAGTATCACAACAAAGGTTACTATGGTAACATCAAGTATCTAGGTCATGACGTAGAATGATACTTAGTAGTTAGAATTAAACAGGCGAAACTCATATTAAATAAGAAAGAGAACTCAGATGGCAGACCAGGTAAGTGCCTCCCATATTTTACTGATGCATTCAGAATCAGAAAGATCCTCTGCGACAAGAACCAAATCTGAAGCTTTAGATTTGATTAATAATATCAAAGTCCAAGTCGACGCTGGGGTGGATTTTAATGACCTGGCAAAAGAATATTCTGATTGCCCCTCATCTAACGACGGTGGCGCTTTAGGTTCTTTCGGTCGTGGGGCTATGGTTCCAGAGTTTGAAACAGCAGCTTTTGCTCTTGATGTGGACGGGACAAGTGATGTTGTTGAAACCGCATTTGGATTTCATTTGATTAAGCGAACGAGCTGATTTGTACAAAATATTTAAAATTAATAAAATAATTTGAACCGAAGGAATCATTAGTGATCTGGTTAGATGGGTATTTTTATGATTTTGAACTAGTGTTTCAAACGTAAGTTTTTATCATGGCGGTTATAAGGGATTTTTAGGGGAACTCGATATGCCAGATGGACAAACGCAATCTGAAATCTTACAGAATTCTACTTTAAAAAATGTTGTGTGCACTAGCTGTGACGGTTTTTGTCCGGTTGCGGTTAAAGTAGA
>CALIMD010000309.1 GCA_938028645.1 uncultured Alphaproteobacteria bacterium | reverse complement strand
CCAAAAGTGGGCCAAATTCCCGCAAATCAAGGAAAACTCCAGCTTCTGGGATCACATCATAAAATTGCTCTTTATCACTTGAAGATAGATCGACACCTACGTATGGCGTCCCCTTTTTTTCGCCCAGAAAAACTATGTTGTCAGCTTTTTGGATTATCTCATCAAGTGATTTTAACTCTAAAATGCTAGCGCTCGGCTTATCGGGTATGGTAATATTGACCATCGATTGTGACCGCCACGACAAGATAACTTTTGCATTACCTTGTTGTAGGATTTTTTCAAACCACTCGTCATCGAGGCGTGTATGAGCTGCTCTATCCAAACCACTGAAACCATAAAAATTTGGTTTCTTGTTCATAAGATGCAGAGGATAAGATTCGGACATAAAATTACCTTTAAAGAATAGGTCTATCAGCATTAAACTGGAGTACTTAACAGAACGCAAACCGTAACCGTGGATAATTAAATTCACAACAGATATTGCAAACAAACCTACAAAATTATTATGTTATCCAAGGAGTAAAATTATGCGTGGCGTATTAGTTGAAGAATACACTGATTTTGATAATCTTAAATTACACGAATGCCCACCCCCTATATTATATCCAGAAGGCGTAAGAATAAATATTCAGGCTGCTGGTGTTAGCTTTGCTACAAGCTTAGTGGTGGCAGGGAAGTATCAACGGAAGCCCCCATTACCCTTTATTCCTGGCACCGAGTGCGCAGGTTATGTGTCAGAAGTTGGAGACAACGTTGAAGGAATAACTGTTGGTGATCGTGTCTGCGCAGTTTTGGACTGGGGAGGCCAGGCGGAGGAAGTTGTGGCTCACGCAGCTAATGTTTTTCATATTCCTAATACCTTAGATTTTAATAAAGCTATTTGTTTCACAAACTCCTATTTAACCTCTTATGCGGCATTGGTATGGCCACACCTTCTCAATGTACAAAAAGATCAAGTTGTTTTAGTGCATGGCGCAACTGGAGGAGTTGGCATAGCTGCCATAGAGATAGCAAAAATAAAGGGTGCAAAGGTAATCGCAACGGTAGGCTCACCCGAGAAGGAAGTGATCGCCAAAAAGCATGGTGCGGATCATACAATCAATTACTCTGAATTTGGGTTTCGAAAACTAGTTCTAGAAATTACTGATGGTCGAGGGGCTAACATTGTGTACGATCCAGTAGGCGGAGAGGTATTTGCTGAATCTTTAAGATGTATTGCTCCTGAGGGACGCATTATGCCAGTTGGGTTCGCGGCGGGCACTATCCAACAAATACCAGCTAATATTTTATTAGTTAAGAACATTACAGTAACAGGGCTCAACCTTGGATACTATTTTGGGTGGAGCCCAGTAGATATGCGCGAATATTATGCAGACCAAATGGCAAATAGTATGCAAGAGCTTTTCAAATGGTTTGAATCTGGGTTATTAAGCCCACGTGTAAGCCATACCTTCGCTTTAGATAATTTTCAGATGGCTATGCAAACCGTTTTACAGCGTAAAGCCCAAGGGCGGGTCGCCTTAGTCTTGGGTGAAGAAGCAAAAAGACTAGGCATAGAATAATAGGTTTAAAGAAAGATAAATAATGTCAAATGAGAACCCAGCTCTTTTCGAGCAACTCCAACTTCGTCAATTAACACTACCAAATCGAATTATTATTGCGCCAATGTGTCAATACAGTGCAGATGAAGGAAAAACGACCGATTGGCATTTAATTCATCTGGGTAATTTAGCACAATCCGGTTGTGGAATGTTGATACTTGAAGCAACGGCCGTTGAACCGCGCGGGAGGATTACCCATGGTTGCCTGGGGTTATATGATGATGAAACAGAAAGCGCATTATCAAGAGTAGTTGAGGCTTGCAAGAAGTATGGCAACACACCAATAGGAATACAACTTGGTCATGCTGGACGAAAAGCATCAGCCCATCCACCACAAAACGGCGGGGCCCCATTGAAGCTAGATGAAGATAGTTGGGAGACGATTGCACCGTCTGACATTCCATTCGCCAATGATTGGCATCGCCCGAGGCAAATGGATCGTAGTTTAATGAAACACGTGATTGAAGCTCATGTGCAAGCCGTGCACCGTTGCGAAAGAATTGGTTTTGATGCTGTGGAACTGCATGGTGCTCACGGATACCTGGTGAGTTCATTTTTGTCTCCGATAGCCAATCAGAGGACTGACGAGTACGGTGGGCCAATGCAGAATAGGATGCGCTTTCCACTCGAACTTTTTGCCGCAATGCGGGAAGCCTGGCCAGCAACAAAACCAATGGGTGTTCGGTTTAACGGAACAGATTGGGATGATAAGGGGCTCTTACTAGAAGAGGCAATAGAATTTGGTCAGGCACTAAAAAAACTTGGCTGCGATTTTTTTGATATATCGGGTGGTGGTAACAATTTATCGCGCCCCGAAGTCAAACCTGCCTATCAGGTTCAATTTGCTACAGCAATTAAGAGAGCAACTGGAATTCCTACGATGGCCGTAGGGATGATACGAGACCCACATCTAGCAGAAAAACTCATTTCAGAGGGAGCTTGCGATATGATTGCAATTGCGCGTGGTTTTCTTTTTGAGCCACGGTGGTCATGGAAAGCTGCATACGAATTAGGAGCCACTTGCGATTATCCAGCCCAGTACGCTCGCGCTAATCCACTTCTATGGCCACAGGCATTCCCAGACAACCAAGAATTAAATGATACCGCGCTTGACTGGGAAGTTGGTGCCGCTCCTCATATAATGGTTCCCAAAAATTAAACATACCATAACAAACTACCAAGCAAGCGTAGCAAATAAATCCCCAATTACCTCTATTAAATGTTAATAAGGGTACATAGAGATTAAGCATAATTTGGAACTACATTGCCATTAACTAATTTAATTGTCTTAGCACTCATCCAAGGCCTGACAGAATTTCTGCCTATATCTTCGTCTGGCCATCTTATAATCGTCCCAAATTTAATAAATTGGCAGGACCAGGGTTTGGTTATTGATGTAGCCGTGCATGCAGGTTCCTTGTTAGCAGTTATAATCTATCTATGGCGAGACTTATGGAGCATAACTGCAGCGTTAATCGATTTTCGTAATCTACAACAGAGTCCAGATCTGAAATTAGCCAAATTGATAATAATCGCATCAATACCAGTAATGATACTGGGTCTTATAATTTCCCTTATCTCAGATAATCTAATGCGCAGTGTTGAGGTAATAGGTTGGGCAACACTAGTATTCGGTATTTTATTGGGGATATCAGATAAAATAGGGCTGTCAGTAAGTGATCTCCGCCATATGGGAATTGGGGATGCTGTTTTAATTGGAATCAGCCAAACGTTAGCCTTGATCCCTGGGTCAAGTCGCGCAGGCTTGACTATTACTATGGCTAGATTTCTTGGATATGATAGAAAAACTGCCGCGCGATTTTCTCTTTTACTCGCAATTCCTGCAATATTGGGAGCAAGCACTTTAAAAGGAATTGAGGTCGTAGAAGCTAATAATCTAGTACTTGGCATAGACGCATTAATTGCAGGCTCTGTATCATTTTTAGCTGCTTTAGCTTCAATTTCTATAATGATGGCATGGCTAGACCGGTCAGGATTCATGCCATTTGTTATTTATAGAATTATTTTAGGAGCGGTTCTATTAACCTGGGTTTACGCCCTATCATAGTACCTGAATAATATTGCTTCCGCGGTAAGTTACAGGTATGTCGGCAGTATAAGCTTGCAATCAGTCGCCGATATGTCGAGGTCTGACAAGGTTAGGGCTTCTTTGCTAACAATGTTGTCACGTTTCAGAAGTTCCAATTGATCACAAGTCAACACGGGATTTGGTAGTTTTTCCATACACCGAGCTTGCAATTGGGCTAGCCAAAACGGAAGGTTCCATAATAAACGGCGTTTCTTACTAATCTGCATAGTAAGGTCTATTAACTCTTTGAATGAGTAAATCGACGGACCACCGAGCTCGTACAGTTTACCATTTGTCTCTGTAGTATCAAGTACCCTCATAACTGCACTCGATACATCTTTTACATATACTGGTTGAAACAGTGTTTTCCCACCACCTATCAGTGGGAGAAAGGGAGAAAGAGTTGCCATTCGTGAAAATTTGTTAAAGAAATTATCATCTTTACCAAATACGATACTCGGCCTCAAAATGGTCGCCTCCGGAAACTTTTCCAATAACAATTCTTCGCCCATAGCTTTAGAAGATGCATATTTAGAAAGTGAAAATCGATCAGCCCCCAATGCCGAGATATGCACTAACTTCTTTACACCGGCTTTTTTAGCCTCTTCACTAATTATTCCGGGAGCATTTGCTTGGACAGCGTCGAAAGTATTGTTTCTGGACTCAAACAAAATTCCTACCAAAGACACTACCGCATCTGCTTGCTGGATTACTTTTTTAATATCACT
>CALIMD010000308.1 GCA_938028645.1 uncultured Alphaproteobacteria bacterium | reverse complement strand
AAGAAAACAATGGAATGAATTTGCATTAAGCAAGCATTTTTCAGCACTAATAAGACTACCAAATGGAGGAAAAAGAACGGAAGGAACCCATCATTATTCAATATCATTTAAAATAATTGACATTTTAATGATCAATGAAAGTGTCATTTGGCCAAAAGATTTAGACAGAATAACGGGTTCAATAGAACTAAGAGGGACCCCGGGAACTTTCACCTTAGAGGATCTGATTGCCTGGCGTGACAATGGTGGAACGATAGATATAGAAAGAATTCAATTTGAGAGAGCACCCAGTAAACTAATAGTCAAAGGCACATTAGCATTAGATGCGGACTTAAAACCAATTGGCGCAGGTACAATTGATTTTGCTGGGCTAGCTACCTTCCTAAACGAACAACAAAAAGCTGGTCGAATAACCAAATCTGAAGCCAATTTCTTGAATTTGGCTATCCTTGTTGTATCAAAAACCACAAAGCAGCAAGAAAAATCAATGATTAGAATCCCTATCACAGCCCAGAACGGAAAATTGAAAATGGGATCATTTTCATTATTCGATCTACCCAGCCTTATCCGGTGATGGTGGGATTTCCTGCTTAGCGTCGATAACACCCCGTCGAATCTCTCGCGTCCGAGTAAAAAGATCTTCCAAAGTTTGCGCCTCTCCCCAACGAATTGCACGTTGCAAAGCGGTAAGATCCTCAGAAAATCTCTGCAACATTTCAAGAACAGCTTCACGATTATTCAGGAAAATATCTCTCCACATTATAGGGTTGGATCCAGCAATTCTGGTAAAATCTCTAAATCCACTGGCAGAAAATCGAATCACATCCGCTTGGGTCTGATCTTCTAGGTCATCCGCTGTACCGACGATGGTATAAGCTATTAGATGGGGTAAATGAGAGGTAATTGCCAATACTTTATCGTGATAATCTGGATCCATTTCTTCTACCATGGCTCCAATACCTTCGAAAAGATTCCGCATTCTCTGAGTAGCATTACGCGCGGTTTCATGGCCTGGGGTTAACAGCCAATATCTTCCCTCAAAAAGTTCTGCAAATCCTGACCCCGGTCCTGACTGTTCTGTACCTGCAATGGGATGCCCGGGAACTAAATGGACGCCGTCGGGGATATGGGGAGACATATCCGCAATTGGCGCTCTTTTAACCGATCCAACATCGCTCACAATACAGCCGGGTTTTAAATGATTGGAAATATTTTGCATAATCTCAGCATAGTTTCCAATGGGAGTACACAATATGACGCAATCCGAATCTTTAACTGCTGCCGCAGCATCATCTACAACATGATCTCCTAATCTTAACTCTTTTGCCTTTTGCCTGACCTCCGCGTCTACATCTGTTAAGGTTACGGTTTGAACTAAATCATCTCTTTTCTTAACTGCCCGTGCGATGGAAGATCCAATTAACCCAATTCCAATTAGAGTAATTGATTGAAAAACAAAGTCGCTTTTATTGTTCTGTTTTCCCATCAGTCAGTGCTAACTTGATCTAAAAACTTAGCGACTGTATTGACAACAGTGCGCATTTCTTCTTCAGTTCCGATGGATAAACGCAGGTACTCTGGAGCTCCATATCCACTCATTCCTCGGGTTAAAATTCCCCGATCTGATAAATATTTACTTGCATCCTCTGCTGTAAAACCCAATTCTTGAGGGAATTTGACCATTAAAAAGTTAGTCACGCTCGGCAAACATTTAAGGCCTAATTTTTCGAATTCTGCCGCAGTCCAGGGCTGCCAAATCAAATTGTGCTCCACTGATTTATCTATAAATTCTTGATCATCTATTGCTGCAATAGCCGCTTCCACCGCAGCTCTGTTTGCTCCAAACGGTTGTTTGACGACATGAAGAGCATCAGTCACGTGCGCCGGTCCGTACCCCCAACCCAATCTTAAACCGGCCATCGCATAGAGCTTCGAGAACGTCCTTAACATTATGACATTATCAAAACTGTCAACTAGTTCCGATCCATCCGAATAATCGTTTCTAACGACAAATTCTGCGTAAGCCGCGTCTATCACTAACAGAATATTATTCGGCAACCCACGGTGCAATTTATTTACTTCTGTTCGAGATAGATATGAACCCGTAGGGTTGTTTGGGTTTGCTAGGAAAACAACCCGAGTGCGATCAGTTATACGTTCGAGTATAGCATCAACATTCACTCTAAAATTCACATCCGGCGCAGATATAGGCCGCCCCCCGGCTACTTTTATAGACATCGGATACATAACAAAACCGTATTCGGAATGAATTGCTTCGTCATCAGGGCCTATAAACGCCTGACAAATCGACATAATCAGCTCGTCCGAACCACATCCAAAAACCATTTTTGACGGATCCAGGTTATATTTTTTCCCTAATGCTTCAGCTAAAGCTACAGGTTCTTCTTCCGGGTACCAATGCATATTCTCGCCAATGTTCGTCAAAACCGCTTTTGCCTTTGGACTTGGGCCAAAAGCCCCTTCATTGGCCGACAACCTTATAACGCGTTGCGATTTGTTAACGCTCAAATTAGGCTGATAACGTACCATTTCGGCTATTGTTGGGCGTGGAGTTGGATAATTCATAAGCACCTCATATTCAATTCTATTGTCTTAATGTATTAAACAATCGGATTGGGAAAAGCGCCAATTCGTTCCCATTTGATGTCAGCAGGAGCATCTAAACTCTGTTGATACCCATCAACAAATATAAGTTTCTTATCTCCATCCTCGTCGATTATACGTCCGGGCACTAGATATGTATCTCCGTCAGCAATAAAAACTGAAGTATCGTTTCCCGATATTTCTGGTTCCTGTGCCGCGACGATAAAAGCGCCTGGTGTTTTGGCTCTACTTGTTGCTACAGGCAAATGCGATATGATATTTAGTTTTCTATTTTTACAGAGATTTGTAAGCTTCGGCCACCACCTTCCGTGAATACTCAATTTTAGATCAGGGAGTATTCCTATCTCTGCGTCTCCTTTTGCAACACAATGAATAACTTCTTCAATACTATTGAGGTATAGCAGTTGTGATGTAGTGCCAACATATTCGGTTGCTAGGGCTTGGAAGTCCGCATCGGATGAAAGGGTTGCTGCTCTAATTTCTATTTGTTGATTAAGATTTGCACTTAAAATTTCGCGCCATATCCTGACCACAGAACCCATCGATAATGGCCCATTATTTCGCGCGGCAAGCCCTCTGATTATTTGTGCTTCACGGCCAGGCCGAAGATTGGGGCCAGAATCTGTGCCGGTCTTTGCCTCAGCAACTTCTCGCCCTATCTCGACGCGGCGCATAAGAAGGTCGTGTAGCTTCTTATCAAGCTCGTCTATCTCATTTCTTAAATCACTCAACGAGGCCACGTTTAATCTCCGGTGGACACATTTTCTCTTCAATTCATAATCAATGCAGATAGAATTAATTCTGTTCTGCTATTTATGCAACATTATTCAATTGAACTACATTGGCAAGTATTAGGCAGAACTCGCCGTCCCCCAAGGACTGAAATACGAGTTGCTGCGGTTGGCAACAATCTTCGCTCCCTATTAACAATTGGCTTACTTTTGCTTGGAGCATAAATTTGTTTTGTAGCCTCCACAATTAATAGCCCCCCTAAATGGCGCAGCCATCTCGACCCAATATCTTCTAAAGTATAGCCCGAACGCAGTATAATACGCCATGGATAAGGCGGAACAAAGAGTGCTCGAATAGTTTGCTCAGTGGTAAACATATTGTTTCGAAGTAAACGGGATAATTGCGATCGCGAATATGGCTGCCCATGGCCAAAAGGAGTTCGTTCAAATCTTGACCATAAACCGCGCCGATTAGGCACAATAACCAGCAAGCGTCCATTACCAGTAAGCACTCTCCATGATTCTTCTAACATGGCTCGAAGTTGTTCCGAACATTCAACGCTGTGGACCATCACAATACGATCTATTGAAGAACTCTGAAGCGGAAGTTCCGCATCGTCACTTAAAACAGTTAAATTAGAATACTCCTCTGGCCATGCTGTAGCGCCTTGCTGCGCCGGCATAACTGCAAACAAACGATCTGCTTCGCCCAAAAATGGACGCAAATATGGAACTGCATAACCCAAGCCCATAATATTCAGACCTCTTACATCGGGCCAAACCATTCTTATTTTTTTCGTTATTAAACGCCGAGCTAATTGCCCCAAATTAGAGCTATAAAAAGCTTTTAGATCTATGACATCGTTATACATCTCAGGAATACTTGATCGCGATTAATTAAACTCTGTAAGTTTTTAAAACATCTGTATCCGGCTCTAAACCCAACCCATTACCACCCGGGGCTCCAAAAGCTCCATTGACAGGATCATAAGTCGAATTACCATACAGATTTGTTTCCGGTTCTATAAAAATTCGCTCTATCATACCACTATTTGGAATAGCTTGTGAAAGATGCAGAGTTGCAAGAAACCCTGGCCCAAAATAAGGGGAATGTGGCATAAGTTGAACTCCGTATACTTCACACAAGGTGGCAATTTTTCGAAATTCAGTGATGCCACCTACCTTTGTAACACTAGGTTGCGCGTAATCGATCGCATTAGCTTCCATCATTTTTTTAAATTCAAAAGAAGTACAAGCGTTCTCTCCCGCAGCTATCGCCATTTCAGTTTCTGTGCGTAATTTTGACAGTGCCTGAAAATTTTCTGGTGGATTAATCGGTTCCTCCAACCAAAGGATATCATACGCTTTGAATGCGAGGGCCATTGATTTTGCTTCTTCTGGAGTCCACGGGCAATTTACATCAACCATTAGTGGCACACTGTGACCCGCTGCTTCTCGAGCAGCATGAACCTCAGGAATATTAATTTCGTGCAATTTTATACTCTCGTACCCCAAGTCCATTGCATGCCGAACACGATCCGCTACTAGGTCGCAATCTTCGTACCTAAATAGACTGGCATAGGCAGGAATTGATCTTATCGTAGAGCCACCAAGTAGCTTATACAGCGGAACCCCAGCTCTTTTTCCAGCAATATCCCATAGGGCTATATCAAGACCTGAAATTGCGAACATTGTAATTCCATATCGCCCAAATAGATGAAGTTCTTGCTGTAATTCATGATTGATTTGAACAATATCTCCGGCATTTCTACCAATCACTCTAGGAGCGATCATATGCTTTACCGCCTCCGCTACCGACCTTCGACATTGGAAGCTAAAGGCATCGCCCCAACCAATAAAACCATCGTCGGTCTCAACCTTTATTAGACAGAAATCAAGTTTGCCCCAATTTAAAAACCCCACGTTACCCTTTTTTTCAACTCCACGGCTGAAGGGCATTTCTAACTCAATCACCTCTATATTTTTTATTTCCATGTGAATCACCAAATTCTTTAGTTAATTACAGCTGGCTCCTAGCCGAAAACGCAACAGAGTGTTATCTTTCGAGTCAGTATATGTTTGCGCTACTGGAGTATCATCATGAATCCGCTTCAAGTTACCCTCGTTCCAGCCTTATCCGATAACTACGTTTATATAGCAAGAGACGACAATACCCAAACTACTATGGTAGTCGATCCTGGAGAAGCTGATCCCGTTTTGAAAGTTCTGGATGAAAACGGATGGAATTTAACCCATGTGCTGAATACGCATCATCACGGCGATCATATTGCCGGCAACGAAGAACTTATCAGTCGGTTTAACGCTAAGTTAATTGGTCCTAAATCAGAACACGCTCGCATTAACGGAATGGACGAACAGGTGGTTGATGGGGATATTATCGATGTAGGTGGGCATAAAGGCCAAGTTATTGAAACGCCAGGTCATACGCGAGGTCATATAGCAATCTGGTTTGCAGAATCCGACGCGCTTTTCTGTGGGGATACACTTTTCGCTCTGGGATGTGGTCGAGTTTTTGAAGGGACCATGGAACAGATGTGGAACTCGTTGTTGAGACTTCGATCCCTTAATTCAACAGCAAAAATTTATTGTGGCCATGAGTACACTATATCAAACGCAAAATTTGCCATTAGCATAGATCCCAATAACACTAAATTGCAATTAAGAGTGAAAAAGTTCGAGGAAATGCGATCGAAAAATCAACCCACTATACCATCGGTCTTAATGGACGAACTCGACACAAACCCTTTTCTGCGCGCTGACGATCCTACTTTAGCAGGTGAGTTAGGATTATCTGAAGCTAAACCAGTAGATGTTTTCGCCGCAATTAGAGAGAGAAAAGACAATTTTTAATTAAATACTTCTCCTAGCCTTCAGGGCTTGAGCGATAGTGCCGTCATCCAAGTAACCTAACTCGCCTCCAACAGGCACCCCGCGTGCTAACCAAGTAACAGAAACATTACTTTCAGATAGTAACTCTACAAGATAATGGGCTGTTGTTTGACCATCTACAGTAGCATCCATGGCCAAAATAATCTCCTTCATAGACTTATCTGAAGCTCTTTTAACCAAGCCTTCGCATCTAAGTTCCTGGGGACCTATTCCGTCTAAAGCAGATAGAAGCCCCCCCATAACATGATATTGTCCGTTATATACTCTAGATCTCTCTAAAGCCCACAAATCACCAACTTCTTTAACAACGCAACAAGTACTCTTATCTCTCTCTTGAGCAGTACAAATTCGGCATGGATTATTTGAGTCGAGATTACCGCATATTTCACAAGAACTAACATTACGGGCTGCGTCAGCTAGGGCCGATGCCAAAGGCAACATTAATGACTCTTTTTGTTTAAGGAGATGCAAGGCCACTCGACCTGAAGATCTTGGCCCCAGTCCTGGCAACTTACCTAACAAATGAGCTAGGCGGTCTAGTTCGTTAGTTCCAAGCGTTTTAACCACAACCCCACCCTAAAACGGTAAATTAAATCCAGGTGGCAAAGTAATGCCACCACTCACTTCTTGCATTTTCTCAGCGACTTTGCCATCAACCTTCGAGCGCGCGTCATTTACAGCTGCAGCAATTAGATCTTCTAGCAACCCGACCTCGTTAGGATCTACTATGCTGGGATCTATTTTGACTTCACGAACAACACCCTTCCCGTTGAGGTTAACTATGATCATTCCTGCACCGCTAGAGCCTTCAACAACAAGGTCCTCCATTTGCGCTTGCATAGATTGCATTTTTTCCTGCATTTCCTGAACTTGCTTCATCATTTGTCCCAAGTTTTTCATATTTTATGTTATGGGTCCGCCCATCTAATCCATA
>CALIMD010000307.1 GCA_938028645.1 uncultured Alphaproteobacteria bacterium | reverse complement strand
TTATTTTAGAAATGAAAACATATCGTTATCGCGGTCACTCAATGTCCGACCCTGCTAAATATCGAACTAAAGAAGAAGTTAATCGAATGCGACAGGAGCGTGACCCAATCGATAATGTAAAGGAGAGACTTATCCAAGCTGAGGTTGCGGAAGAAGAATTGAAAGGAATGGATAAGCTAATCCGTGATATAGTATCAGAGGCGGTAGAATTTGCCCAAAAAAGCGAGGAGCCGGATCCATCAGAATTATACACAGATGTTCTTATCCAAGTTTAAAGTACTATTGGCTACATATAGTTCAAAATAGAGAGTGAAATGAAATGTCTATTCAAGTACTAATGCCAGCCCTATCTCCCACGATGACAGAAGGTAAGTTAGCAAAGTGGTTGAAATCTGAAGGGGATTATTTGGAACCTGGGGATGCGATCGCTGAGATTGAGACAGATAAGGCGACTATGGAGGTAGAGGCGGTAGATCCGGGTTTTTTAAAACAAATTCTTGTTGCAGAAGATACCGAGAATGTGCCTGTTAATACGCCTATAGCGATAATGACAGACACAGAATCAAAGAAACTGACCGGAAAACGAGTAGTTAATGAGCAAATTATAGAAGAAACGTATTCTAAAAATTTAAACAAACAAGAAAACATCAAAGGATCTGTTAATATCGTGCAAAATTCTGGAGAAACAGTATCTCAAACAGTAAGAGAAGCGCTCAGGGATGCTATGGCAGAAGAGATGCGCGGTGATGATATGGTTTATGTCATGGGGGAAGAGGTTGCTGAGTACGAAGGCGCTTATAAAGTTACTCAGGGACTTTTGAAAGAGTTTGGAGAAAAAAGAGTTATAGATACTCCAATAACAGAACATGGATTTGCCGGACTAGGTGTTGGAGCGGCCTTTGGAAGCTTGCGTCCTGTAGTAGAGTTTATGACTTTTAACTTTGCAATGCAGGCTATGGACCAGATAATCAATTCTGCTGCAAAAACCTTATATATGTCTGGCGGACAGATGGGGTGTCCGATTGTTTTTCGTGGCCCGAATGGCGCAGCTTCGAGAGTAGGAGCTCAACATTCACAAGATTATACGAGCTGGTTTGCACATTGCCCTGGATTGAAGGTTGTTGCTCCATGGTCTGCAGCCGATGCAAAAGGCTTGTTGAAATCAGCAATTAGAGACCCCAACCCCGTAATAATGTTGGAAAATGAAGTCCTTTATGGTCAAACCTTTGAGGTTCCAACCGATCCAAATGTGACAGTGCCTATAGGTAAGGCCAAAGTTCTAAAAGAAGGTTCGGACGTCTCAATAGTTGCGTTTTCAATCATGGTTGGAAAAGCGTTGGAAGCGTCAGAGCAGTTGTCAAATGAGGGGATAGAGGCGGAGGTGATTGATCTTAGAACCATACGCCCCTTGGATGTAGAGACTATAATTGAATCTGTGAAGAAAACGAACAGAATAATAACGGTTGAAGAGGGCTGGCCTACCTGTGGTATTGGATCAGAGATTTCTTCGTTAGTAGTTGAAGAGGCATTTGACTATCTTGATGCACCTGTCAAACGTGTCGCTGGTGTTGACGTTCCGATGCCTTATGCGGCTAATCTCGAAAAACTAGCACTCCCGCAGAGTTCAGATATCGTATCAGCTGCCAAAGCTGTTTGTTACCGCAGTTAAGGAGAGAGAGAAATGCCGATCCCTATCCTAATGCCAGCTCTTTCTCCGACTATGACAGAAGGTAATCTTGTTGCTTGGCATAAACGGGAGGGTGACACTATCTCTCCTGGTGAAGTGATTGCCGAGATTGAAACCGATAAAGCGACAATGGAAGTAGAGGCAGTTGATGAAGGGAGTTTAGGCAAAATTATCGTTGCGGCCGGAACAGAGGGTGTGTCAGTAAACACAACAATAGCTGTATTATTAGAGGAAGGCGAGGTGCTAGATGACGCAAACAGTGTTCTGGAACCGCAAAATAATAGTTCAACTGATAGTATGCCGCTAAATAAATCAGAACTAGTGGTGGAACCGTCGACAACTGACACAGCCGTAGACAATAATACTGAGTTTAGTCATTCGAAGAATATAGAAACAAAATATGACGGTGGTAACGAAACGAGAGTTTTTGTAAGTCCGCTAGCGAAAAGGATGGCTGAGCAGGCAGAAATTGATTTAAATGATGTAAAGGGCAGTGGCCCAAACGGTCGGATAGTTAAATCGGATATCGATAATATTCTAAGTTCAAGTACCCCTCAATCAAAGGTTGAAAGCCATTACTCAGGCTCTAATGCTCCGGTTGCGAAATATATTAAAGAATATGAGGCGGTACCAAATACCTCAATGCGAAAAGCCATAGCTCGGCGGTTGACAGAGTCAAAGCAAACTGCCCCCCATTTTTACATGACTATTGATTGTGAAATCGACGCTTTGTTACAAACTAGAGCTCAATTAAATGAAAAGATAGAAAGTGGAAAAATCTCCGTCAACGATTTTGTTATTAGAGCCTCTGCTTTAGCCATGAGGCAAGTTCCTTCTGCTAATGCGTCATGGACGGAAGAAGAAACACGTATCCATAAAAATGTAGATATATCTATTGCTGTTGCCATAGATGGGGGACTAATTACCCCAATCGTAAAAAATGCAGATAATAAAGGATTACAAACTATTTCGGATGAGGTGAGGGATCTAGCGGAGCGCGCAAGAAATGGCCAACTTTCGCTCGAGGAATTCCAGGGAGGAACATTTTCGATCTCAAATTTGGGCATGTATAACGTAAAGGAATTTTCCGCTGTAATCAACCCACCCCAAGGGGCGATTTTAGCTGTAGGCACAGGTGAAAAACGGGCCGTAGTAAAAGATAATGCATTGGCTATCGCGACAATAATGACGTGTACGCTCTCGGTAGACCACAGGGTAATTGATGGAGCCGTTGGGGCTGAATTTTTATCGGCATTTAAAAAATTGGTAGAAGATCCTCTTACAATGCTTCTTTAATTTTTCTTGAACAAATTAAATTTTGTAAAAATAGAACGGTTAAATTTATGAAAAATTCTGAATATGATCTTGTTGTACTGGGGGGAGGGCCTGGTGGTTATGTCGCCGCTATACGAGGAGCTCAATTAGGTATGAAAGTCATTCTTGTTGAGGGAGAGCATTTAGGTGGTATCTGTCTTAATTGGGGATGTATTCCAACAAAAGCCCTATTGAGGTCGTCTGAAGTGCATCACATTGTTAAAAATTTGGATGAATTTGGCTTTAGTGCAAAAGAGATCTCATTCGATCTTTCAAAAGTTGTAAAAAGATCTCGAAACGTTGCGAGACAGCTTTCAAATGGTGTGGAACATTTACTGAAAAAAAATAAAGTTGAATTATTAAATGGCTTTGGAAAGATTTTGGATAAAAATGGGCATCTGCGCAACGTCGAAGTAAAAGATAAAAATGGTAACGTCGTAAATGTTGCTGGAAAAAATGTAATCATAGCAACAGGGGCGCGGGCACGGTCATTACCCAATATCGAACCAGATGGTGACGCTATATGGACTTATAGAGAGGCGATGGTTCCCAGTGCCTTGCCAAAATCGCTGTTAATTATCGGCTCGGGGGCGATAGGTGTAGAGTTCGCCAGCTTTTATAATGATATGGGTGTTGATGTCACCCTAGTTGAAGTACTTGACAGAATTTTGCCTGTAGAGGATCATGAAATCTCAACATTTGCCAAAAAAACATTTATAAAACAAGGCATAAAGATAAAAACTTCATCTAAAGTATTGGATATGAAAAAGGTTGCCAAGGGAATTGAGGTTTCTATCGATTCTAACGGGGTTGTTGATTCGTTGACGGTGGACAAGGTCATTTTAGCCGTTGGAATTATTGCTAACACAGAAGGAATAGGACTAGAGAAAACTAAAATTAAAACGGAACGTGGGCATATCATTATTGATCAGTGGTGCGAAACCGATGAGCCCGGCATTTTCGCGATTGGCGATGTTACAGGGGGACCTTGGTTGGCGCATAAGGCCAGTCACGAAGGGGTTGTATGCGTGGAAAAAATAGTGGGTATTAAGGGAGTGCACCCATTGAATATGCATAATATACCTGGCTGTACTTATTCACGTCCACAAATAGCGAGTGTTGGTATGACACAAACGGAAGCAGAATCAGATGGATATGAGGTCAAAATCGGAAAATTTCCGTTTATGGGTAACGGGAAAGCGATTGCCCTGGGAGAAATGGAGGGGTTCGTTAAGACAATTTTCGATAATAAAACAGGGGAACTTCTGGGCGCTCATATGATTGGGGCTGAGGTTACTGAAATGATTCAAGGCTATACAGTTGCACGGACACTCGAGACAACAGAGGCGGAGTTATTGGCCACCGTTTTTCCGCACCCGACTTTATCAGAAATGATGCATGAGTCTGTGCTTGATGCTTATGGTCGGGCGATTCATATATAGTTTGACCTAGAATATTTTCGATATATTTTATTAGGGTAAAGACTGGTTGCCAAAACGCATTGTACAGGAAGGCTCTGAATTAATGGTCGGTATAACTACCAAAAAGTATGAGCGTAATATAAGGGTTAGGCATCCTGAAAAAGTTGGAAAACCCGATAATAACATTAAAAAAAAACCCAGTTGGATAAGGGTAAAAGCCCCAAACTCGAAGGAGTATGCAGAGACTCGGGAGCTTATCCGAGAACTAAACTTAACGACAGTGTGTGAAGAGGCAGCCTGCCCAAACATTGGTGAATGTTGGGCAAAAAAACATGCAACCATGATGATCTTAGGGTCTATTTGCACTCGTGCATGTGCTTTTTGTAATGTTGCTACCGGTCGTCCGGATGAGGTTGATTCCTTTGAACCGTTTAATGTAGCCGAAGCCGTCAGGCATTTAGGTTTGGAGCATATAGTCATAACCTCAGTGGACAGAGATGATTTATCTGATGGTGGTGCAAACCATTTTTCTGAAACGATAGCCGCCATTCGGAAGATAGCCCCATCGACGACTATAGAGATATTGACACCAGATTTTCTTAAAAAAGATGGCGCGTTAGAAGTTGTAGTCAATTCAAAACCAGATGTTTTCAATCATAATCTTGAGACAGTCCCTCGACTTTATAAGAGTGTTCGTCCTGGAGCACGATATTTTCATTCGCTTCGTTTATTAGATAAGGTAAAAGACCACGATCCAACTATGTTTACAAAATCTGGATTGATGGTTGGCCTCGGGGAAACTATGTCCGAGGTTTTTCAAGTCATGGATGATATGCGGTCAGCAAACATTGATTTTTTAACTATTGGCCAGTATTTGCAACCAACGATTAAACACCACCCCATAGATAAGTTTTATGAACCCAGCGAATTTAAGGAACTTGAAACAGCTGCCTACGGCAAGGGGTTTTTAATGGTGTCGGCATCCCCTTTAACTCGGTCATCTTATCATGCCGATGAAGACTTTATATTACTGCGGAAGGCCCGATTAAGTCG
>CALIMD010000306.1 GCA_938028645.1 uncultured Alphaproteobacteria bacterium | reverse complement strand
ATCACGAACCCAACCGCAAAATCAGATTCGAGTGAAAAACGATGATTCGAAAAAACTTAAAACACTTATTGCTGCGCTCACTTACGCCACTGCTTTTGTGGGACTCAAGGCCAAGCCCAATCTGTTTCCCTCATTAGAAATGACATCAAATCACGTTGCCTCAAATGACACTCAATAACATTGCCATAAAAGCGGCGCTCGCCTTGAGTCTAGCCACGACCGCGCACGCCGCCGACCGACCAAATTTTGTATTCCTACAGGGCGAAGCCCAAGGCTGGAGTAGTATGTCTATCCAGATGGACCCGAATAACCCGGAGTCCAAAAGCTATTTTTTCCATACACCCTCCCTCGCCCGGCTGGCCGAAGGTGGCATGCGTTTTTCGCGTTTCTACGCGCCGTCGCCACGCTGCACGCCATCACGTGCTGCCTATTTAACGGGCAAAAGCCCCGCGCAGCTGCACATGACCTATATCAATCCGAGCCCGATGACCGGACGGGTTCAACTGCCCCGCACCTCGACCGAGCTTCCTTTGTCTGAGGTCACCATCGCCGAACACCTGAAGACCGCTGGCTATGCCACTGCGCATTTCGGCAAATGGCACGTCGGCCGCGCCAATCCAGTCCAACACGGATTCGACGAAAACGATGGCTCCAACAGCAATGCCGGTCCCGAGCGCGTTTCAAATCCCAATCCAAAACAGGCCTACGAAACTGCGACCAAGGGCATTGAATTCATGACCCGTCAAGCCAAGATCGGGAAGCCCTTCTTTCTCCAGATTTCCCAATACGGTGGCCGTAGCGCACTCGACGCTAAGAGCGAAACCATGGAAACAATGCGCCAACGGGTAGGCCGACGGGACGATCGTTTCATCGGAGCCGCTGCGGTCGCCTTGGACATGGATATCAACATCGGCCGCATCCTTGACACACTCGATGAACTTGGACTCACAGAGAACACCTACGTCTACTACACCGCCGATCACGGGACGCCTGGTCGCAACGGTCCGCTAGCCAACGGCAAAGGCTCCGTCAAGGAGGGCGGACTGCGCGTGCCTCTGATCTTCAGAGGGCCCGGCATTCAACCTGGCAGTTTCTCAACCATCCTCGCCTCGGGCGTGGATTTGTTTCCCACCGTCGCGGAATTGGCCGGCATCCGCATTCCCCTGCCCATCGGTGTCGAGGGAGGAAGTCTCAAGCCGCTCCTGTTCAATCATGGCACAGGCGCGATCACGCGACCGGGTGAGGCATTCGTTGCCCACTTCCCACATTACGACGGCGATCCGATCGGCCCTGCATCGGCTATCTACGACGGGGATTTCAAACTGATCCGTGCCTACGAGTCCGGTGATCGCTTTCTCTACAAACTCAGCGACGACCTCGGCGAACGGAACAATCTCGCATCGCAGATGCCGGGCAAGGCAGCCGAACTTGATCAACGATTGACGGCCTATCTCAAAAGGGTGAAGGCACAGGTACCCGATGTCGACATGTCCCTGCCTGTCCTGGCAGGCAAATCTCGCCGAGGCGACCGCCCACCCCGAGGACGCTTCGGCACTGGGGAACGTATAAGTATGTTTTTCATTTTGGATAAGAATCAGGACGGAGCGCTTTCACTGGTAGAATTAAATCAATTGCCGAGCCTGCTTCAAAGTTTGGATAAGAATCAGGACGGTAAGTTGAGCGCTCAAGAAACTGCATCCTTTCTCTCTCAAAAAAGATCTTTGTTTAGAGGAAAATAAAGAAATTCATAAAAGTAATTTATAATGAAAACAACTATACTCATAATGTTGTCATTGGCTTTAGTTTTATCAACTAAGGCACAATCAAACCAAAAAGCCGTTAAGTCCAAAGTTGGACCAGATATTGTAGCATATCAAGAAGCTGGATCTTTAGCACAGGGCCAAAACCAACCAAAAAGAAAGAAGCAGCGACGAGGTGGGCGTGGCGGCTCCGCTCCCGGAGGTAAAAGGAAACCGACCATGTCAGACACCCTGAGGGCCAATGTTTATGCTGATAACACTTTCATAATGTATATCAACGGAAACCTCGTCGCTGTAGATTCCATAGAGTTTATTCCCCACAACGTGGTCTCTGTTGATGTTTTGCCAGAGTACCCTATGACCATTGCTGTTATGGCTAAGGACAACGCAGATCAAGAAACGGGCATGGAATATGAGAATACAAACATAGGGGATGGGGGATTCATTCTTAAAATTGGTGAGAAAATTGTTTCCGGAAAACACTGGAAAGCAAAAAACTTTTTTCATGGACCAATAAAGAGCGACGAAAAAAATCTTAAAGTGATAAAGACTACTATTCCAAATGATTGGTTTAAAGCAGGCTTTGACGACAGTTCCTGGCCAAGCGCTAAGGTGTTTCAAGAGGATGAAATAGGCCCAAAGCAACCGTACTTCGATCATGATTTTACTGGAGCTAAATGGATTTGGAGTGATGATATAAAACTCGATAACACTGTTATTTTTCGACTAACAGTTGATGGCCCAGAGGCAGGTTTTTACACAGGTAGATAATTATTATTAACAAAGTAAATAAAATGAGACTTCAATCTAAATACTTCAGCTTATTGGTTGCTCTTTGGATTTTCATTCCAAATTCAGGAACCAGCCAAAATGTGCGAGACAATGACCAAGGGAAAGCTCGCGGAAAGTCAGAACGCAACATTAGGCAGGATGGTGCTAGCCAAGATCAAAGAAATCCCCCTAGGCGTCAACGCGCTCAAAACAAGGAGGATCGAAATAGAAACAGGAGAAACGACAGGGAGCGAGGAGAAGAGAAACAGCCAAGGAGCAATGATTTTGTTCTTCAAGCAATCGATCTCAACAGTGATGGCAGCCTCTCCAAAGACGAATTGGCTAATGCCGTGCAAGCTCTTAGAAAATTGGATCGTAATAGTGACGGACAGCTAACCCTGGATGAGTCCCAACAAGAGATATCATCAGGCGGCAAATCAAGGAGGGCGAGGTTCCAAGGGAATCGTCAAGAAAATGATTTTAGGCGCCCAAACCAAGCAGTTGTAAGAGCTCCTGAAAAGGTACGTCCAGACAGCAAGTCATTTATGGTAAGCAGTCCTGCATTTGCAAAAGGAGGCTCTCTGCCTATTGAATATACTGGAGACGGTCGCGGCGTTTCAATGCCTTTAACATGGGAAAAAGCGCCGAAGGGAACCAAATCATACGCTTTAAGCCTGTGGCATTTGGCCCGTGATGGCGAGAAATCATATTGGGTTCTTTATAACATACCAGCTGATACTCATAGCCTGCCGGTGGATGTCAAAGGATTAGGACAAAGCGGCTACAACGATTGGAAGAGAACGGGGTACCAACCCATGCATTCGCAGGGTGGTGGGATCAAGGAATATAATATCACCGTTTATGCACTATCTGAGGAACTTAAATTTGATGACGTCAAGGTCGATCGGGCCGAGCTCCTTAAATCCATAAAAGGTATCACACTTGCAGAGGACACTTTGGCGTACACTTATGAAACATCAGGTCGAGCTGCTCGTAATTCTAATCAACGCCCTGAACTAGGAAGAGACCAGAGCAAAAAACGACAGGGGCAGCAAGGCGCACTGACTACAAAGGAGAAGAGCAGGGGGAATCGTTTCTCGGAATTCGATTTAGATAAGGACGGCAAGGTTACTTTCACGGAGTTTCTGCAGCGCGAAAAGACAAAGAAGGGGGAAGTAGATACTGAACGTGCCAGAGGTAAGTTTTCACGCGTAGACTCAGATATGAATGGCTCGCTCTCAGAGCAGGAATTGGCCAATGCGCCCCGGGGCAGAAACAACAACCGTCCGGAACTGCAATGATTATCAAATATTTTTATTTGTCGTCCATTTGTGTTGCCTTATGTAGCACAGGTTTGCCTCTAGCCCATTCTCATCCGGGGCATCATGATGAGAAACCAAATACCACGGTTAATGAAACTACATGGCGTGATTTAGAAGGTAAGTTGATTGAGAAAGGTTCCCTACTGATTTCCAATGATCTGTTGGCTACAATCGAACGACAAGATGGTCGATTGGTGCAGCTTCAAATACAAACACTTGATCAGGATAGTTTAAATTATGTGACAAAAAGTAAATCTGCAGTGGATAGGATTAACTCGTTTTCAAGTGTTTATGCTTTTCAAAAATCAAATACCAATAATAAAGAGACAGGCACTGGACTCTCTTTATCTCTTATGGAAAGTGTTTTTGCTCCATTTAAACCATTAGTAAATTCATACGGGAAAGGTGATTATTTCTTCATTGAATCAAACGGTTTGCCGCAGCATAGAATGATGGTCGGTATAACGGCATGGAACCAGCAAGTGCCGCTGCCTCATCCTTTCACTGGAGACAATGCTTTTCGGTTGCCACTTTTCCCTAAGTTTTCAGCAAACCCGGTCTCCGGCAGGGAAAATCTCTTTAAAGGGGCAATTGCGGTTGCAGCAAATGGGATCCCAATTTTCAACCCGATAAAGCAAGACGGTCGCACTGATACCTATCTGGCTGGCGAATTAGACGAATACGGTGGGCATGCAGGTAGAGCTGATGACTACCATTATCATATTGCGCCGGTTCACTTGCAAAAAATAATCGGGGAAGGAAAACCTATAGCTTTCGCACTAGATGGATATCCTATTTATGGATACAAGGAACCGGACGGATCACCTGTTAAGGATTTGGATTGGTTGAATGGTCATACCGACAAAAACGGGAATTACCACTACCATGCAACTTCTAATTATCCATATCTTAACGGTGGATTTCGCGGGCAAGTCAACCTCGCTGGTGGGCAAGTTGCTGTTCAACCTAAAACAAGAGGAGTTCGCCCTTACACGCGTCCTTTAAGAGGTGCAAAAATAACTGGTTTTGAAGGATCGTTGGACAAGGGATATAGTCTCAAATACAACCATAATGGAGTTGATCATGTCATACGGTACCTTGTGAAAGATGATAGTAAGGTGGATTTCGAGTTTGTTGATCCCCAAGGGGAATTAACCAAAGAGACATACTCGCCTCGTGAAAGAGGCCGGCGAAATCAACAATCGAACAACCTTCAGGAGAGGCAACGTCCGGAACGGCCTAATGACAGAGGCCAACTTCAACGAGAGCAGCCAGAAGGGAGGGGAAGTGGCAACTCCAGAACCTTCCGTATTATAGATGCGAACCGTGATGGAACGATTAATGCCCAAGAACTATCAAATGCCCTTGAATCCTTAATGGATTTAGATTCAAACAAGGACGGAACAATTAGTAAAGACGAGTTGAGAGGAGAACAGGGGCGTGGGCAAATGTCTCGAACTGAAGGGAGACGCAGCAGTTCTGGCGGACAGATCGTTAGGGGTATCAAGATGCCAACTCCTTTGTTTCGCACAGAAGTGCCAGAACACATTTATGACATAATTTTGGGTAAACCAACAAAAACAGCAGTGACGGCTAGCGTTCTAGCTTATCAGGATCTTCATTCCCGAATCTGCTTCGGTACTGAACCTAATGCTCTAGGCAAAACCTTAAATATTGGCCTCCTAGAGGCTGGCATCCCCAAAGAAGTTTTAATTGATGGGTTGAAAGCTGGCACCCAATATTTCTACAAACTTCAGTACGGAAAGAGCCTAACTAACCTAAATGAAAGTGAAGTTTTTCAATTCCACACATCACGGGACAAAGGCGATAGTTTTGTTTTCACCGTGCAAGCCGATTCTCATTTGGACTTTGGAACAGACCCCGCCGTTTACGAACAAACTTTGAAGAATGCACTCGAATCAAAACCGGATTTTCATTTTGCTCTTGGAGATGCTTTTTTTCCTGATAAGAGAGTACGATATCAGGACGCCCTGGATTCGTACATTGCACAACGATATTATTTTGGCTTGTTGTGTCATTCTGCTCCTTTGTTTTTCGCACTTGGAAACCATGATGGCGAATCTGGCTACCGTGATAATGGAAGGACGGAAAACATTGCAGTTTGGTCTGCAAAAACACGCAACAAATATATCCCGAATCCAGCCCCCAATGCCTTTTATAGTGGCAACACTTCAGTTCATCCTGAAATTGGTTTATTAAAGGATTACTATGCTTGGGACTGGGGAGACGCGCAATTCATTGTGCTAGATCCTTTTTGGTACTCAGGGCGTGGAGGTCGAGACGGGATGTGGGCAAAATCACTTGGTAAAAAACAGTATGATTGGTTGAAGGAAACCTTGGAGAACAGCGAGGTATCTTACCGATTCATTTTTTTGCACTATCTCGTGGGAGGATTGGATAACCAAACCAGGGGCGGAGTGAATATTGCCAATTTGTACGAATGGGGCGGTGAAAATAGCTCCGGTAAATATGAATGGGCAACTAAACGTCCGGGTTGGGAAAAACCAATCCATCAATTACTGGTCCAACACAATGTAAGTATCGTGTTTCACGGGCACGACCATTTGTACGCTAAGGAGGAACTGGACGGGGTAATTTATCAGGAAGTTCCGCAACCGGGCCATCGATCAGGAAACACTCGCAGCGCTGGGGCCTATGGCTATGATCAAAGAAACGTTATAGGAAGCTCTGGTCACGTTCGGGTTGCGGTTACTAATAGCGAGGTTAAGGTCGAATATATAAAGACACGTGTTGGGGGTGCGGAGCTTACTGCTTCACAACGTAAATATGTGGCTGACTCTTATTCGGTAAAGCCCCTAAACGTTAATCCATGACTATTCAGTTGTTGTGATCTGATTTAAATATTCTGTTTTAAGGTATATAAATATGCAGCGAGTGATTGTTGTAATTTACTACCTTGTACACAACGTCTCACAAACATTTAGAACATCGGTCATTAAATCAGCACATCACTTACTATAACTGTGTGAGACTCATTGAGAAAAGGGAAAGACAGTGGAATTTGCACTGTTTAAGACCGTTCTTTATTGGAGTTTTGAGTGTGTAGAGGGTTCGATTCCCTTCACCCGCTCCACTTCTCCACCCTTCAGTCTGAACGGTTTACAGCTTCGATCGAGCAGTGGAGATTCTGATTCTCACAATGGATTTAAAAAGCTTTATTTTAAATTAGACGCTCAACTCAGGATTTTGATCTAAGATTTTCTGTAGTATCAATTGATGAATCTGCAAAGGGGACGGCTTTTTGTGTCCTACAATTTTCTACCTCGAAAATATCAAGCAAACTAAACTAAAAGTAAAATAAGCTTTACATCTAAAATTTCTAG
>CALIMD010000305.1 GCA_938028645.1 uncultured Alphaproteobacteria bacterium | reverse complement strand
CCTATGGTTGAACCTTGAAGACGCCCAAAGCCAATCAGAATGTTAGCAGCAAAGTTTGGCTGAATTTCAAAAAAATCTTCCTCATCCACCACCTTCAAAACGAGCTCTCTCATATCATAAGGCTTATTCGCGTTATTGGGAATTAGAGTATTTAAGGATGGCTCAGGCCTTTCCGCAGGGTCCACTGTCTCCCTAGTTGGCGGCTGTTCTTTATTGGAACTTGGTAAAAAATCCATAAAACGCCGAAGTTGGAATAATGCCTCAACATCATTCTCAAAGGATAAGTCTGCAACTCCAGATTTGCTGGAATGCGTTGTGGCCCCTCCGAGTTCCTCATGCGTAACAGTCTCATGAGTTACCGTCTTTACTACATCTGGACCCGTTACAAACATATAAGAACTATCCTGCACCATGAAAATAAAATCTGTCATTGCCGGAGAATAAACAGCGCCACCAGCACACGGCCCCATAACCATAGAAATTTGAGGCACTACTCCCGATGCGAGAACGTTTCGCTGAAAAACCTCGGCGTATCCTCCAAGTGACGCGACACCTTCTTGTATTCTAGCTCCCCCTGAGTCATTTAATCCTATCACTGGTGCCCCGACCTTCATTGCCTGATCCATGATTTTGCAAATTTTCTCTGCATGGGCCTCTGATAAAGCTCCACCAAAAACTGTGAAGTCCTGGCTAAACACAAAACTTAGACGCCCATTTATGGTACCAAAACCTGTGACAACTCCATCCCCAGGTATCTTTTCTGAGGCCATTCCAAAATCATTACACCGGTGTTCTACAAACATATCCCATTCTTCAAATGAACCCTCATCAAAGAGAACATCTATTCGTTCGCGAGCTGTCAGCTTTCCTTTTTTATGCTGGGCATCGATACGACGTTTCCCACCACCCTCGCGAGCTTCCTCCCTTTTCGCTTCTAAACTCGCTATAATATCTTGCATTTCAAACCACCGTATCTCAAAATTTATCGAAAAAGCCTATGGCCCTATATCATATACACTTCTTTAATTATTTTCACTCTACACTTTCAGTAAAGCAATAAAATTAAAAGCGTCCAACATTTCGCGTCGAGAGTTCTGCAACGTTAACGTTAATTCGGAATCGTCCCCCCAACGTTCAAGCTGATAGAGACTATCAAGTTGTGCGGCTTGAACACCTTCGTTTACATCAATATGATCTTCCATCACAGCTAGACCTATAATTACGGATCCCGAAATTGCGGTCAACTCATGCAATCCAGTAAGGTTAAAGGCATTATAATGAGTTATTTTATCGCGAATTGCATTTATTGATTTCAATGGTTGTTGCAGCGGCATAATACCGCCAGTGACATGTAATTCTGCACCAATCGCTTTCTTTGCCCAGTCTAGTAGAGGTTGCCATTTGTTATTCTGGCGCTCTACTAGTTCTTCCGGTTCAAAGGCACGATAGCAGAGTAAATCTGTTTCTCCGTAAGCAACAACCGACTTAACAACCTCCATTTTCTGCGGCTCAACTCTATCAATTGCGGTCGCCGATAATGACATAAGTGGCATTGTATCTGGTTTAATAGTGGCGTCCTGTTGTCTCCACTCCGAGGCAATACTATTTGCAAGTTTCTCAGTCGTCAGCGAAAGAACATTCATACCAGGAGTACGCATTGGCCTTCCGTCCAAGGCAACAGTGAAATAGTCTTCAGCCCTCTCGACTGTTACTTTTTCATAAAACCTCTTCAATTTTCTTCCTTTTTTGCCAACCACAAATCAGGCAAATAAATAAACAACAACTGATACTAGTTCTAATCATTCTTATAAAGCGCATTTGGAAAGGGGTCATCGTAATTTTTTATATCAAACCCTAAAAGATGCCATGATTTCGACATATGTTCCGGTAACACTGCTTCAACAAAAAGTTGATCCCCATTGGGACGCGGGAGACAGATATCACGGGCATGCAAATGCAGTTTTCGAGACAACCCATCCGACTCTAAGAAAGCTCCTTCACCCCCATATTTTCCATCACCAAGAATCGGCGTTCCTAGTGCCGTCATATGCACTCTAAGCTGATGGGTTCTTCCCGTTCGAGGGCGCAAAGCAAGCCAGGAGGCACGTTTACCGAGCCTCTCTATTATAGCATAATCGGTTACGGCGCGTTGACCTTCTTTTCTATCTATCATCATTTTCTCGCCGTGCTTTCCCGCTAGTTTTGATATCGAGAGATCAATTCTTCCAGTTGAAGGCCGGAGATCACCAACTACTATCCCCCAATAAGTTTTATTAGCAGTTTGCTCTCGAAAGGCACGGGTAAGCCAGCCTGCCGACTGTCTATTTCGTCCTAACAAAAGCACGCCAGATGTATCTTTGTCCAATCGATGGACCAGCCGGGGCTTTTGGTCTGAACCAAATCTTAGAGCATCAAGGGCACCGTCTATATGTTTTGCAGACCCCGTACCTCCCTGAACAGGAATCCCTGGTGGTTTATAAATAGCAAGAACCTCCTCATCCATGTGAAGGATTGAATTCTTCAGTAATTGCTCCAAAGCACTGTCGGTCCGATTATTTCGCTTTTCTTTCCATTCTGGCTTTCTGATAGAAGACACTTTATCAAGAGGGGGTATTCTAATAATTTCCCCATTACTTAATCGATAATTTGGTTTTGCTCTCCTACCATCTACCCTCACCTGCCCAGTCCTTAACAGCTTTTGAAGAGTCCCATAACCAACTTTTGGAAAATATCTTCCAAACCAACGATCTAACCTCAGTCCCATATCATCTGATGAAACCTGTATTAAACGTACCTCACTCATGTGATTATAGTTCTCATGATATAAATACCCACAAATAGACCAACGATGGAAAATACGACCGATGACAAAATATACACGCTTGCATTCAAGAAATTTCCGCGCTCTACCAAGATAAAGACATCTAAAGCAAAACTAGAAAAAGTTGTAAAGGCACCCAAAACGCCAACCATAAAGAAGGCCCGCCACTCTGCACCAACATTCATTTTTAAATTCATAGACTCGTAGCAAACTCCCATCAAAAAACAGCCTACAATATTTGCTACCATTATATTGTATATAAAATCCCCACTAAAACTTTTAATAAATAATTGAGATAGTTGAAAACGCGCAATCGCACCAATTGCCCCGCCAATAGCAACGGCCAAGAGAACTTTCATAAGATTAACCTTCTATGTGACACCAAATATCCAACCTTCAAGTTTCACCTCTGAAGAGTAATCATCTGGAGCCGACCACATGGCTAGATTTGATGCTAAACTTCTGAGTGCCGCTGCCGATACTAGGGCATCTGGCTCATCCTCTCGCTTTGGGATCCAATCTTGCGGTATCGGCTTAGAATCAAAATATTTCAATGCATTATTTATCATTTCTTGATCTTGCCAGTTTTGCGGATTGCTCCCGGATTGCTTAAAGTAAAGCCGTGGGAATATTTCAACAGCAACCGAGCGACCCCTTTTTTTCTCAAATGGCCAAATTTCTATCTCTTTATCAAGGCTTTTTTTAAGTTTATGAAGAAAACGCATTCCTGCCAGAGAACCCGTACCGACATTTGCAGGACCGATGCACTTCATAGTTGGATGAGGAGCTGTTACCTTTTTACAAAAAAGTTCCGTAATCCGTTTTCTTGGGAAATATAGTTCACCTTTACCATATGGGGAAAGAAAATATTTATGAAACGGAAGTTCTTTTCTTTTGTAAAAAGATCCTCCATAAAAATTTGAGGCTCCCTTACAGGTCTTATCAATAAGTTCCCACAAACCGAATATGTGAGCGGGATCTTTGTTCATCCCTGGGAAATAACACCCTAAATCATGATGAGGGTATCCAAAAGCGAAGTCGAACCCTATCAGGGCCCGTTCCCTTTTTATAGTTTCTGATAACCATAAAAAAACGTCATCCCTCCCCCATAAATTACCCTCGTTTGGCGATATAAGTTTTGGAACGTCATTATCAGGTCCTGCAACAGCTATTTGCAGTCCACCTTGCTTTGATCCCTTGGCACCCGACCAATCTATTCCTATGAATTTATCAAAATGAGTCATAAACTACTTTTTTTAATCTGACGTAATTTATCCCAATAAGAAATTCTTTTAATTAGTTCCCGCTCGAAACCACGTTCAACAGGCCTATAAAATTTCTGAGCGGTTAAATGATCTGGGAAGTATTTCTGCCCCGACAAACCATGTTCACTGTCATGATCGTATTGGTACTCAGCACCATATCCCAGACTTTCCACCAGCTTAGTCGACGCATTTAATATATGATTTGGCGGAGATAAAGAACCAGTTTTTTCTGCACTAATTTTCGCAAGGTTTAAAGCCTTATACACTGAATTAGACTTTGGTGCGGTTGCTAAATAAATGACGCACTGAGCAATTGTTAAGTCCCCCTCGGGTGACCCTAATCTTGTATAAGAGTCCCAACAAGCCAGCGAGTGCGCTATAGCATTGGGATCGGCCAACCCAATATCCTCTGATGCAAATCGCACTAGCCTTCTTAAAATATACGACTTATCTTCTCCCCCATTTAACATGCGGGCTAGCCAATAAAGCGCTGCATCCGGGTCTGAGCCCCTCAAGGATTTATGCAACGCACTTATTAGATTAAAATGTTGATCTTTGCTTTTATCGTAAATAGGAGAGCGCTTATTAATAGCGGTAGTCAAATCATCGGTGTCAAGTTGAGTGCCGGATGGCAGAAAAAAGAGTTCCTCGATCATGTTGAGTAAAAATCTACCATCGCCATCGGCCATTAATTTAAGACTTTCACGAGCTGTTTCAGTTACAGGAAGAACTCTTCCTTCATTTTTCTCCGCTTTCTGGATCAGTGTTTCCAGAGCTTCCTCGCTTATTCTATGCAAAACGAAAACTTGACACCGGGATAGGATTGCCGAGTTGAGCTCGAAGGAGGGGTTTTCGGTTGTTGCTCCAACTAAGATTATGGTGCCATTTTCTACATATGGAAGAAAGCTATCTTGTTGTGCTTTATTGAAGCGATGAATTTCATCAATAAATAAAAGCGTTTTCTGCCCAATTTCTCTTCTCTTATCCGCTCTGTCAAAAGCTTTTCGAAGCTCGGTTACGCCAGAGAACACTGCCGACAATTGCTCAAATACCGCATCTACATGATCACAAATTAGTCGTGCTAAAGTAGTTTTACCACACCCAGGTGGTCCCCATAAAATCATCGACGAAACTCTTTTCTGAGTTATCATACGTCCAATAGGAGCATTCGTGTTCAATAAGTGCTCTTGCCCGACGATCTGACCTATACTTTTGGGCCGAAGTCGTTCCGCCAATGGTTGCGAAATATTTGTCTCAAATAGAGAATTCATGTGATTAACCTGGTATTTCTGTCCGCAGTATTTTATTTCCTCGCTTGATTGAAATCTTCCATTTACTTCTTTGCTTACGCAATGCTTTTCTAAGATCATCGATTGTTTTTATCGACCTTCCATTTACTTTAACTAAAATATCCTCTCTACGCAGACCTAACCCCTCAGCAAAACTACCACGCTGGCGACCTAAAACTACCACACCACGCCCCATATCATTGAGCTTCTCTCTCAAAGCGAAGGCTGGAGACAAATTAGCAACTCTAGCGCCATTGAATGGGTTATTTCCTGTTATGTCTAGTATATCCGGTTTAGGAAAATCAGGTGGCCCTTCTAATACTATTCCTACTTCAAGTAGTTTCCCTTTCCTACGGATTTTTGCAACAGCGGTTTTCCCTAATGGTAGCGTTGCAATTCTATACCGTAACGCATCAGTATCTGTTATTATCTTTCCACTGACGCTGAGCAAAACATCCCCTATCAACAATCCCGCGACATCCGCAGGACTATTTGGAAAGATATCATTTATCACTACACCAGTAGGTTTTTCCAACCCAAATTCGACAGCGAGGTCGGAACTTATAGTTTGGCTGGTGGCACCTAACCAAGGAAATATTAGCCGACCTTTCTTCGCCGAGTTCACGACTGTTTGTACCATATTCGACGGCACAGCAAAACCGATACCAACAGAACCTCCACTGCCCCCTTTATTACTAAAGATAGCTGTATTGATACCAATCAAAGTTCCATCCATGGCTATTAATGCGCCCCCAGAATTCCCAGGGTTGATGGATGCGTCCGTTTGGATGAAAAAACTATAATCTGTTATACCAATAGCCGTCCGAGCTAATGCTGAAATAATCCCACTTGTCACTGTCTGACCAACACCAAAAGGGTTTCCAATTGCTAGGACTAAATCACCAACATTTATCGTATCCGAGTCACGCATCCTGATATATGGGAGCTTTTCTTTGCCAGCATTGATTTTTAAAATTGCTAAATCTGTTTGCTCATTAGTAAGTAGAATTTTTGCATTAAACTGCCGGCGGTCTGATAATACAATTCTAACTTCACTAGCATTTTTTATAACATGATTATTAGTGACAATGTGGCCATCTTCATCAACTATGACACCTGAACCGAGAGATTGCTGACTTCGACGACGTGGTCTATCCGAAAAAATATCTCCAAAAAATTGCCGAAAAAATGGATCTACAAAAAGAGGTGAAATATTTTGATTTTGTTTTTCTGTTTTGGCAAAAATATTTACAACTGCAGGACCAGTTTGCTTAACTAATGGTGCAAAACTAAGTTGGATCTGTTTTTTTGAGGTAGGAATGTTGGATGCTAGGCTTGGGCTGCAAGTCACAATCATGAAAAAAGAAAAGAACGCTATTTTGATAACATTTTCGTAGATTTTGGATATTAAGCAACAAAAGTAACGGGTATTTGCATCCTTCCCGTTCGAACTAAATCTTTCGTGAGAGTATGATGGTTTTCTCATTTCCCAAAACTAACGGCATCTCATAATCAAAAGCGGTCTATCTCACCATGTTTTCAAGGAGATAGTCTCATGCACGCTCATCTTTAATTCAAAACAGGCTCCCTGTCAGGGAGATCATATCCTTTTTTAGATAGCTGCTGGCATCGCCGCGGCATCTTCTTCCTCAGCCATCAATATTGGTCCAGAATCCAAGCCACGCGCATCCTCGTCTCTATCAACAAGTTCAATAACGGCCATTGGAGCGCTATCCCCGTATCTAAATCCCGCTTTTAACACCCGTGTGTAACCACCATGTCTTTCTTTGTAACGGACCCCCAATGTATCAAACAACTTTTTGGTCATTCCTTGATCACGTAGTCTCGAAAAAACCAGCCTACGAGCGTGCAATGTGTCTCTCTTTGCTAACGTTATAAGTTTTTCAACCACCCCACGTAAGTCTTTTGCTTTTGGCAATGTTGTAATAATTTGCTCATGCTTTATCAGCGCATTGGCCATGTTTTGAAACATTGCTTTCCTATGACTAGATGTTCTATTTAACCGGCGTCTCGCCATACCATGACGCATTACACTGCTCCTATTAAAATATCATACCTTTTTTTTAGATCTAAAGCCTAAAATGGTTCCTCAATTCGGCGCGCTAATTCTTCTATATTTTCTGGCGGCCAATCCACAACGTCCATCCCTAACGACAATCCCATTGTTCCTAGGACCTCTTTTATTTCATTCAAACTTTTACGGCCAAAGTTTGGTGTTCGAAGCATTTCCGGCTCGCTTTTCTGCACCAAATCACCGATATAAACTATGTTATCGTTTTTCAGGCAATTGGCTGATCTTACCGATAGCTCTAGCTCGTCAACTTTTCGAAGTAAATTACGATTGAAAGGTAACTCTTTGGCTTCATCCTTCTCGACTGATTGATTGGGTTCCTCAAAATTTATGAAGAGCTGCAATTGGTCCTGCAGGATTCTGGCAGCATAAGCTATTGCATCCTCAGGTGTCATCGATCCATCTGTTTCCAAATCTAACGTCAGCTTATCAAAGTCTGTTACCTGGCCAACCCTCGTATTTTCCACCTTGTAAGTGACTTGACGGACAGGGCTGAACACAGCATCAACAGGGATGAGTCCTATCGGCGAATCCTCACTCCTATTAGAATTAGCCGCAACGTAGCCTTTTCCAGTCTCAACGGTGAACTCCATTGATAATGTCGCGCCTTTATCCAGAGCACAAATCACTAAATCAGTATTCATTATTTCGATATCGGCACCGGTTTCGATCATACCTGCTGTCACTTCACCAGGCCCAGTTGCCTTAAGTCTCATCTTCTTTGGGCCATCACCGTCCATTCTGAGTGCCATTGACTTAACATTTAGAACAACGTCAGTAACATCCTCTCTGACGCCGGGAATGGTGGTAAACTCATGCAGAATGCCATCGATTTGCATCGATGTTACTGCAGCTCCTTGTAACGATGATAACAAAATACGTCTTAGGCCATTTCCTAAAGTGAGGCCATACCCGCGCTCTAATGGCTCGGCTATAACTATCGCCGTTCTCCCGGGATCACTACCCGGCTGAACATCAAGATTACTAGGCTTTATTAGAGCTTGCCAATTTTTCTGAACTACCACATCGACCTCACAATTTAAAAACTAGAAAGATTTTATCCTAGTTATTTCTTAATAATTCTAAACACAACAATCGCTGCCCACTTTGCTGAACCAAAGAAGACTAAAACGAGACTAGACTCGACGCCTTTTAGGTGGGCGACATCCATTATGGGGAATCGGTGTAACGTCCTTAATAGAATTAACCTGAAAGCCCACAGTCTGAAGTGCTCTTAGCGCTGATTCCCGACCAGAACCAGGGCCACTGACCTCTATTTCCAAAGTCTTCATACCGTGTTCCGCAGCTTTTTTTCCTGCGTCTTCAGCAGCTACCTGTGCCGCATATGGCGTTGATTTCCTGGAACCCTTGAATCCCATCGCTCCAGCCGAAGACCACGATATAGCATTACCCTGTGCATCAGTAATTGTTATCATCGTATTGTTAAAAGTGGCATTTACGTGAGCCACCCCTGAAATTATGTTCTTTCGCTCTCGCCGTCTAACTCGAGCCTGAGTTGGTTGCTTTGCCATTCTCTTAACTACTCCAAGAAGTATTGAGCTGTTTTATTTCTTTTTCCCTGCTATTGGTCTAGCAGGGCCTTTCCGAGTACGCGCATTAGTATGGGTCCGTTGGCCATGAACAGGAAGACCTTTACGGTGGCGTAATCCCTTGTAGCAACCTAAATCCATAAGCCGCTTGATATCCATTGCTGTTTTGCGACGCAAATCGCCCTCAACAACCACGTCAGAATCGATCATATCACGGAGGCGTGTGAGTTCCTCTTCCATGAGATCACTGACCCGGCGGTCTGCAGGGATTTCGAGTTTCCTACAAAGATCAGTCGCCGTTGTCCTGCCTATTCCATATATATAAGTCAAGGCAATCTCTACACGTTTCTGAGTTGGAATATTAATTCCTGCTATGCGTGCCAAGTTTTGCACTCCCTTTTCTCTTTTTTTGCCATCAAACCACCACAATCGTTATTTAAAGCAACTCTAAACTTTGTATACTGACGCAACGCTGACCTAGGGCGCCGGATTATACAAATGCATTCGTTCAAGTCAATACGGTCGCACCTTTTGTTTCTTTTCACCCCGCCACAACGCCGTTAATTCTTTTGCTTACCTCATCCGGAGCAAGCATTCCATCTATTGTTTTTAGTAAACCCAATTTTTCATAGTATGGTAAAATTGGCTCTGTTTGTTCCTTATATACAGTCAACCGGTGCTTGAGCGTTTCCTCATCGTCATCCTGTCGCCTTTGCTCCTGTTCTGTTTCTAAAGCACGATTTTTAATCCGATCAAGTAAACTACTAAGTTCTACATCCAAAGCGATCACATGGTCTATCTTTATTTTTTTTTGTGAAAGAACCTCGGTCAATGATTCTGCTTGTAGCACTGTGCGTGGAAATCCATCTAATATGAACCCGCCTTTGCAATCCGTTAGGGTAATACGCTCGGTAATCATTTGGATCATTATGTTGTCTGGGACCAGATTACCTGAATCAACAATTAATTGAACTTGCTTCCCGAGATCAGAACCCTCTTCTATAGCAGCCCTCAACATGTCCCCCGTAGAAAGTTGCTTGAGGCCAAAAGCTCTTATTAAATATTTTGCTTGAGTGCCCTTTCCTGCACCAGGAGGGCCAAGAAGAATTATATTCATCCTCTTTTTCCTCGCAACTTCGATTTTTTTATCAATCCATCATATTGATGCGCTAGAAGATGAGATTGCACCTGTCCCACAGTATCTAAGGTCACGGTAACAACGATCAAAAGACTAGTTCCACCAAAGTAAAAAGGAACCTGATATTGACTAATGAGAATTTCAGGTAAAATACAAACTGCTGCTAAATATGCTGCTCCAACCGCGGTTAAACGGGTCAAAACATAGTCTAAATAATCAGCAGTATTTTTTCCTGGTCTTATTCCAGGAACAAATCCGCCATACTTTTTTAGATTATCCGCTGTTTCAACAGGATTAAAGACTATAGCCGTGTAGAAAAATGCAAAGAAAACAATTAGTCCAATATAAACCGCAAGATAGAGAGGCTG
>CALIMD010000304.1 GCA_938028645.1 uncultured Alphaproteobacteria bacterium | reverse complement strand
TTTCTAATTTTGAATATTTTTTCTGGCGCTCAACGCATTAGAGTGCTAACTACTTCGCTTGTTTTTTATAACTAATTTTTTTGGGAGTTATTCATGGCGTTTCGCCCACTACATGACCGTGTGGTCGTTCAAGCAGTTGAGAGTGAATCAAAGTCTGCAGGCGGTATAATCATTCCAGATACCGCTAAAGAGAAACCGAGCCAAGGGAAGGTTATATCAGTAGGGCCAGGAGCTCGTGATAATGACGGAAAATTGGTGGCGTTAGAATTAAAAAAAGGTGACACAGTTTTATACGGAAAATACTCAGGAACTGAAGTAAAAATCGATGGTAAGGATATGTTAATTATGCGCGAATCTGATGTAATGGGCGTTGTCGAATAATAGCGCTTCCTTGTAATAGAACGCAAAGAACACCATATATTAACCGATATAACTATTTATTTAATAAGGAGAGCTGGCTATGGCGGCCAAAGACGTGAGATTTGAAGCAGATGCGCGCAATCGTATGTTGCGAGGTGTTGATACACTTGCTGATGCTGTGAAGGTAACTCTGGGACCAAAAGGACGCAACGTTGTACTGGATAAATCCTTTGGAGCACCTAGGATTACCAAAGATGGCGTATCAGTCGCCAAGGAAATTGAACTATCGGATAAATTCGAAAATATGGGCGCTCAGATGTTGCGTGAGGTAGCATCCAAAACGTCCGATGTAGCTGGAGACGGCACAACAACAGCAACAGTTTTAGCTCAGGCCATTGTAAGAGGTGGTGTAAGAGCGGTTGCTGCTGGCATGAATCCGATGGATTTAAAACGTGGGATCGACCAGGCAGCGGCTGCGATTATTGCAGATGTTGAAAAACAATCAAAGAAGATAAAAACTTCCTCAGAAATATCTCAAGTGGGGACCATATCGGCAAACGGAGAAGCTGAGATAGGAGAAATGATAGCCGAAGCGATGCAAAAAGTGGGCAATGAGGGCGTAATAACAATTGAGGAAGCTAAAACGCTGCAAACAGAGCTTGATGTTGTTGAAGGCATGCAGTTCGATCGCGGCTATCTATCTCCGTACTTTATTACTAACGCAGAAAAAATGATCTGTGAAATGGAAAATCCTTATATTCTTATCCATGAAAAGAAGCTTTCTAATTTACAAGCTATGCTTCCAATTCTTGAAGCAACAGCAAAATCAGGTCGCCCGTTGCTTATCATAGCAGAAGACGTTGAGGGAGAGGCTTTGGCCACTCTTGTTGTTAACAAACTTCGGGGTGGTTTGAAGGTTTCTGCTGTGAAGGCTCCAGGTTTTGGTGATCGAAGAAAAGCGATGTTAGAAGACATTGCGATTCTCACAAATGGGACGATGATCTCTGAAGACTTGGGCATTGAATTAGAAACAGTTACGCTGGATATGCTTGGTTCTGCAAAGAGGGTGTCTTTAACTAAAGAGGAATGCACGGTTGTGTCTGGCTCTGGTAAGAAAAAAGATATCCAAGGCCGTTGTAATCAAATTAGAGCTCAAATCGAAGAGACGACTTCAGATTACGATAAAGAGAAGTTACAAGAGCGTTTAGCTAAATTATCTGGCGGTGTCGGCGTAATTAGAGTTGGCGGCGGAACAGAGGTTGAAGTGAAAGAACGGAAAGATCGTGTCGATGACGCTTTAAATGCCACAAGAGCGGCAGTTGAAGAGGGTATTGTACCTGGTGGTGGAACAGCATTACTTTATGCCGGGAAGTCATTGAATGCTCTTAAGCCAAAAAATGATGACCAGCGTGTTGGTATTGATATAGTCCGGAGGGCTATTCAAGCACCAGTTCGACAAATAGCTGAGAATGCGGGCGAAGACGGTTCTGTTATTGTCGGCAAGTTGCTTGAGGGCAAGAATTCAAAACTTGGCTTCGATGCACAATCAGGCAAATACGTGGATATGATAAATTCAGGTATAATGGATCCAACAAAAGTCGTCCGTACAGCCTTGCAGGATGCTTGTTCGATCGGTGGGTTACTGATTACAACAGAAGCCATGGTAGCCGACTCACCAGAGGACAAACCTGCCGGCGGTGGTATGCCTGATATGGGCGGCATGGGCGGCATGGGCGGCATGGGTGGTATGCCGGACATGGGTGGTATGGGCTTCTAATATATCGACCTATTTCACAATGTTTTGGGGCCGCTTCGTGTGGCCCCATTTTTAATGGTGAACTCATAGTGACTGACTTAATGAAAAAGGTTGTTGCAGTTATACAAGAAACAGCAGCCGAAATTATTTTACCTAGATTTAAAGCATTAACTACTGAACAAATAAAAGAGAAGAGCGGTCCAGGTGACTTGGTAACGATTGCTGATATCGAAGCTGAAGAAAAGTTATCAAAGGCTTTTAAACAGTTGGTTATAGGGTCAGAGGTTGTTGGAGAAGAAACCACTTCAAAGAAACCTGAGACAATAAACCTGTTAGCGAGTGAGCCACATGTTTGGGTAATTGATCCAATTGATGGCACAAAAAATTTCACTAAAGGGAACCATCTTTTTTGCGTAATGGTTTGTCTCGTAAAGTTTGGGCAGCCCGTACTAGCGGTCATTTTTGATCCATTGAATGAAAGATATATAGCAGCGGAAGAGGGGAGCGGCTCGTGGTCGCATAAAACCACTAGTAGTTCACAAAAAAAACTTAAAGTTGCAGAAGCTGTTAAGCTGGATCAGATGTCGGGCTTTTTAAGCCTTGGTGGCTTTAGAGACAGGCCCACAAGAGATGAAATGAGAAAGTTGGGTAATCAAATTTTTAAAAGTTATGATAACTTGGGTTGCTCTGGGCATGAGTACGTCCAGCTAGTGACGGATGACAAACACTTTACAATCAATTATAGAACATACCCTTGGGATCATCTACCCGGTAGTCTTATTCATTCGGAGGCTGGTGGTTATCAGGCAAGTTTCGATGGAGATAAATACGATCCAACTAAGCTCACAAGAGGCCTTGTTACTGTACCTAGCGAATTCGTCTGGAAAGAAGTTCAAGAGAAATTTCTCCGCGGTTATTTAATTTAACCAATTATAAATCCAACATTAGCTCCATTGATTGTATGGCTGCGCGTGATGCACCTTTTCCTAAATTATCAAATGTAGCAGTAAGAAGACACTGTGTTTCTTCTTTATTAGAAAACACATTTATCTCAAGCATATTCGAATGATTAAGTTTTTCAGGAGAAAGTTCGACGGGGGTTCGTGACGTATCCAGTGGATTAACCGTAATAAATTCACTCCCGTAATAATGTTGTGATAGAACATCATGAATTTTACCTGGGGTTTGAAGCGTGTTGAGGCTTGTACTTAAATAAAATGGGACCTGAACTATCATTCCTTGCATATATTTACCAACGGAAGGAATGAAAAGAGGTGGATTGTCCAGTCCGATATATTGTTGCATTTCAGGTAGATGTTTATGGGAGAGGGTGGTGCCATAAACATAATATGGGGGTGCTGAGTTCTTCTCTATCTCAAACCTCTTGATCAGCGATTTTCCTCCGCCCGAATATCCAGAAATTGCATTGATGGTTAGTGGGTAGGAGCTAGGGATGATAGAGTTCTCTATAAGCGGACGAACTAATGAAATGGCCCCCGTGGGATAACAACCTGGGTTTGCAACTCGTTTAGCTTTTTTAATTAACTCTGCCTGCCCCTTGGTCATTTCTGGGAAACCATATACCCATTCTGGCGAAACTCTATGGGCCGTCGAAGTATCAATCATCTTAACATTTGGGTTTTCTATTAGGGTGATAGCCTCACGTGCAGCTTCATCTGGTAAGCATAGAATAGCCAGGTCACAAGAATTGAGAGCATCCTTTCTGGCTTTCGCGTCTTTTCTTTCTTGGTCACCGAGATTTATAAAAGATAAGTCAGATCGTTCAACAAGCAATTGTCGTATTAACAAGCCGGTTGTTCCTGCTTCACCATCTATGAAAATTGTTGCACTCATATATTTGGATGTTTCATGTAAATATTCTGTTGAACAGTCTTATAAAAGTTAATCATGGTTCATTGTTTTTGCTCTTACCCATCTGTTTTCCAACTCCGAAAAATCAGCATTCTCTGGCTTAATATTTAACTCTTCCTTTAGGGATTTTTCAATGAATTGAAATCGCTTGGTGAATTTTC
>CALIMD010000303.1 GCA_938028645.1 uncultured Alphaproteobacteria bacterium | reverse complement strand
AAAGCAATTTCCAAAACAAGATAGTGTTCAAGTCTCTGCCGTCTATGGCGCTACATCGGCTTTAGCGCGTCAAATTATCGACGGTGCACCCGCCACACTTTTTTTATCGGCCAACAAAGCGTGGATGCAAGAGGTTATAAATGCAGATCTCATAACAAAGCATAAAAATGCTTTTTCTAATCGACTTGTAATAATTTCGTCTAAAAAATATGCTACAGGAGTTAATATAACTTCCGCCAGAGATATAACCAAATACATCAAAAATGATAGAATAGCGGTAGCAGAAATTTCAGCGGTACCAGCAGGAATTTATTCAAAACAAGCCCTGAAAAACCTCAAAATATGGGACCAATTGCAAAATAAACTAGCCCAATCGGCAAATGTCCGAGCTGCTTTAGCGTTAGTGGAGCGAGGAGAAACGCCGTTGGGGATTGTTTATCAAACAGATGCAAAAGCGTCCCCTTATGTTAAATTGAAGTGGAAAATTCCCAATAATGTGCATGCTAAAATCCAGTATCCGCTTGGAATCCATAAAAATGTACAAGATATCGATGTAGCAAATAAACTTTATAATTTTTTCACATCTCCAAAAGGGTTGGAGATTTTTTCAAACTTTGGATTCGAACCGGATTAAACGTGTTAACTTTAACTCAAATTGAGATAGATGCATTTTATTTAACTCTAAAAGTAGCTCTTTTTAGTATTGCTATCTGCTTGCCAATTGGTGTCACTGTGGCCTTCATTTTATCGAGAGCTTCATTTCCGGGAAAATGGCTACTAGATGGTTTAGTCCACCTTCCACTGGTAATGCCCCCTGTCGTAGTTGGTTACATCCTTCTTATTTTACTGGGCAAACGAGGAATAATTGGAGAGTGGCTTTTTCAAACTTTTGATATAACGATAGCGTTCTCATGGAAGGGAGCCGCTATAGCATCTGCCGTTATGGCTTTCCCGCTTATGGTTAGAGCGGTTCGTCTTTCATTAGACTCCATAGATAAAGGCTTGGAGGCCGCAGCCCGAACTTTAGGGGCCAACAACATAAAGGTTTTTTTCACTATAACACTGCCCCTGTCTCTCCCTGGGGTGATAGCGGGCACTATTCTGGCCTTTGCTAGAAGTCTTGGCGAGTTCGGCGCTACAATAACATTTGTATCTAATATCCCTGGAGAAACGCAAACGCTACCTCTCGCTCTGTATAACTTTACTCAGATCCCCGGAGATCAAACTCCAGCTATTCGCTTACTAATAATTTCTTTAATATTAGCATTTGGAGCACTTATCGCTTCAGATGTTTTGGCAAGACGGGTCAATAAGCGCCTCGGTTTAAACGCAGGAGAACGCGATTGATTGAAGCAAAATTTAATGTGGATCGTGAAGACTTCACTCTGCAACTTGATCTCGAACTCCCTGGAACCGGAGTAACGGCGTTATTTGGCCAGTCAGGATCTGGAAAAACCACTACTATCAATGTCTTATCTGGACTTATTAAACCTAATTATGGCCTCGTTTCCGTTAATGGTAAAGTGCTATTCGATACCGACAAAGGGATCAATGTCGCAACAGAAAAACGGGGGCTAGGATACGTCTTTCAAGAAGGTCGGCTTTTTCCTCATCTGACAGTCGAAGAAAATCTACTATACGGCATGAAATCAAATATTGATCCTTTCCCCTCTCAAAAAGAAACAATAGAATTACTAGGTTTAACTAAATTTCTTCATAGAAAACCAGTTTCACTGTCTGGCGGAGAACGACAAAGAGTTGCAATCGGACGAGCGCTACTTTGCTCTCCACAACTCCTCCTAATGGACGAACCACTAGCGGCTTTGGACGCTGCACGCAAGCAAGAACTGTTACCATATATATCAAAATTGAAAGATATTTTAAATATTCCGATCATATATGTATCGCATCAAATTCAAGAGATTATGAACTTGGCAGATACACTGGTTTTATTAGAAAATGGGAGAGTTTTGGAACAAGGTCCTATAGATACAATTATAAACAATCCTAAAATGACACCTTATTTTGGAGAGAATCTTAAAAGCTCATTTATTAAATGTTCAGTTGAGAATAATGACCCTAATGCAAGTGTTACTAAATTAGCGTTCGATGGTGGATTAATAACAACTACCGTTTTAAACAAGCCAGTAGGTTCGCCCGTCCGAGTCAGGATACGAGCACAAGACATAGCGGTATCAATTAAACAACCCCAAGATATTAGTATAGCTAACATCTTTGAGGTAAAGATTAAAACCATTGAACCAAGCGAAGAAGGCTTCGTTGACTTAAGTTTAATTGTGAAAAATACTGTTTTTTGGGCACGTTTGACTAAAACCAGTGTGACAACGCTTAAATTATTTCCTGGTGGGGTTGTTTATGCTTTATTCAAGTCGACAGCGATAGAGATTTTAGGACATTGAGGTCTAGGTAATTACTCAAAGATCAGTCAATTAATCAGGAAACACCTCAAATTTCATACCTCCCGGTCGTGCGATTTGCTCTACTAAACCTAACTCCCAATTTAAATAATCATTCATTGCTTTTTCAACCTCAACCGGGTCCTCGCGATCGTAAGCTCTCAGATAAACGTCATTGGGAACGGATAACACGTTATTTAACCCGCCTTCTAAAGTTAATCCGGCGGCCTCCCATGCATTTATACCGCCTTCTACGACTGATACACCAGCAGGAAAATCTTTCATATCAAGGGCTGCCATGATCGAAATTTTGATATCGGTGGAAATGAAAATTAGTGGGGTACTAATCTCATTCCTCTTTATATCCTTGGTTAGCTTGCTTCTAATGCTGAACCACGCTCCTTTTGGGTGCTTCTCCCTGCAACTGAGACTCTTATCGAGGCATACAATTGTAGCTCCACTTTCTTGAGCGTTCAGCGCCTCTCTTGGTGTCACAAAATTGATTTTTTGCTTTTCCAGCCCAAAACAGGGGGCAATTCTCTGACCAGACGACATTGCCTGTCCCTCAAAACCAGTTTCCAGGACGTATACCTCGCACCAACCTAGTTGCATTAACCAACTTGCTGTCATTAGTGCACGAACCATGAGATCATCCACCAGAACAACACGCGCTTTTTGTGTTGCTACATACACATCCGTTGCTTGAACTAATTGACCTCCTGGAGCATGTCGAGAGTCCGAGATGTGACTAATTTTAAACTCTTCCTCTGTTCGAACGTCTAAAATACATAGTGTGCGTTCTTGCTGCTCATCTCTCCATTGATCTAATGTCTCCTGTTTTATCTTGTTTACACCAAATTTTTTAGCTGCAGCTTCTGCTCCAGTTAGAGCTTTTTTATGTCCCGCGGACGATACTGGAGGCGGTGGTCTATCCATTCCATGCTCTAGTTTGAAACCAGCTAAATGCCACCCCATGGTTCCATTTCTTAGAGCGACTACTTTATTTGAAACACCTGCGTTGATTAATGACTGTGCGCCAATAATGCTTCGTGTCCGCCCTGCGCAATTCACAACAATTGTGGTATCCGAAGAAATATCAGTGTCCTGTACTCGATGAACAAGTTCCGCACCAGGCATATCTATACCAGTGGGAATGTTCATTACATTAAATTCTGACATCGGACGTGAGTCCAAGACAATGATATCTTCTTTATTATCCATCATGGCCTTCAGTTCCTCTGCCGAAACGGAGGGAGTACCGTACGCATGCTCAATAAACTCTCCAAAAGCTTTACTTGGAACGTTAAGACCGCTGAATATTTCGAAACCAGCTTTCCCCCACTCTTTAACTCCGCCTTCAAGAACACTCACATCGGTGTAACCGAAAAGTTCAAGTTTTTGCGCGGCTATTTGAGCGTCTACGCCATCTTCGTCGCATATAACGATTGGTGTTGCTTTCCTCGGGACTAAGTCTGGCATTCTAATTTCCAAATGACTTAACGGAATATTCGCACATAGGAGGATATGCGCCATGCCAAAGTCACCTTCTTCCCTGACATCGATTAAGGCTAATTCCTCGGCCCTCTCCATCATTTCAAACAGTTGTTTTGCAGATATATTTTTCAACATTTTTGCCAATCTTCAAAGGATTACCTTTTTAAAGTAATCTCCACGTTAAATATTATCTAGTTTTTATGTCACAAGTTCTAATGCTTCGGATGCTTCCAACCATTTTGTTTCAACGACTTTTAATTCGCTATCTATGCGCTCCTTTTTTATAATGATTTGTTTTAGGTCACTTGTACTCATTTCGTAGGTTTCAGTATCTCCCAAGGTTAGCAATACTTCATCTCTTTTATTAGACAGCACCGTTATCTGTTTTTCTAATTCTAAAATTTTTTTTCGTAAATCAGAGGTAGCTTTTCTTTTATCAGCTGCGGCTTTTCGTT
>CALIMD010000302.1 GCA_938028645.1 uncultured Alphaproteobacteria bacterium | reverse complement strand
GATATTTCAGTTCTTAAACTTTTTATCGTAAGAAACTATAAACGGTAAAATTAGCTTTTAGTGCACCTTAATATACTGTTAATCCCTTTGGTTAATGCATTTTTGTAGTTGAAGAAATATTTTTATCTCTTTCTAGTTTTTATATTAGCCATATTGACATATTTTCCTAAAATATTATCTTTCGCTGCTAGATATTGAAACAATATATCAATAAAGTGTTTTATGGCATGTTTTAATAATAACTTGCTTAATCCGGGATAGGAATAAAAGCTATGTCTGCAGCCCCATTTGACGATCGAGACGGCTCTATTTGGTTAGACGGGTCTCTCATAGACTATCGTGATGCTAAAATACATGTTTTGTCGCATGGACTGCACTATGCAAGTGCAGTTTTTGAGGGGGAGAGACTATACAACGGGTCTATCTTCAAATCGCAGGAACATACTGAACGATTGCTTAACTCGGCAAATGTAGTCGGTTATGAAATTCCATATAAAGCTGAGGAAATCGAAAAGGCTAAGTTGCGGGTCATTGAAGCTATGGGACTTGTTGATGGCTATATACGACCAATAGCATGGCGGGGCACGGAAATGATGGGAGTTTCCGCCCAACAAAATACAATCCACTTAGCCATCACTGCCTGGGATTGGCCATCTTATTTTGATCCGGATGCAAAGACAAAAGGAATAAATCTTGCCCTGTCGAAATGGCGCCGTCCTGCTCCTGACACAGCGCCAACAAATAGTAAAGCATCTGGTTTATACCAGATTTGTACTATGGCAAAACATGAAGCCGAGCAAGCTGGTCTTCATGATGCCCTGATGCTCGATTATAGGGGTTTGGTTGCCGAGGCAACCGGAGCAAATATCTTCTTTGTGATGGAGGATGGTAAGCTTCATACGCCAACTCCGGATTGCTTCCTTGATGGAATAACGCGCAGAACTGTTATTGATCTTGCGAAACAACGCGGATATGAAATTATTGAGAGGCAAATCAAGCCAGAGGAAATGGCTAATGCCAGTGAGTGCTTTTTAACTGGAACAGCGGTCGAGGTGACACCTGTTGGAACAATTGGAGAGTATAAATTCACACCCGGGAAAATTTGTAATACGTTAGCCGACGATTATAGTTCATTAGTTAGAACCGGCAGTGTGGCGGTAGCAGCCGAGTAAATGCTGTGCTGAAGAGATCCCTCTGAGTTTAGGAATTTATCAGTGTTTCTATATTGGTATCTATAAACCTTGTGTTGACATTGCCGCTTAGAAAGTCGGCGTTACCGAGTATTTCAATTAGAAATTCCAGGTTCGTCGAAATACCCTCAACCTCTACCTGATCTAAGGTCGTTCTCATTAGTTTGACTGCCTCATCACGGTTTGCAGCTGCCACTGCTAATTTAGCAATCATTGGGTCATAGAATGGTGTTATTAAATCACCCTCTTTGAAGCCGGTATCGATTCGAATATTTTTTGTCGGAGTTGGGAAACGGAATCTAGTAAGCGGACCCGGGGAGGGCAAAAATCTTTTTTGCGGCTTTTCTGCGTAAAGACGGCATTCTAGCGAGTGACCCTTGTATTCAAAATTATGGTCGATAAGATGATTCAGGTCTTGCTGCTCAGCAAGTGAAAGTTGAAGAGCTACAATATCCTGATTACTAATCATTTCTGTTACCGGATGCTCCACTTGAATTCGTGTATTCATCTCTAAAAAGAAAAATTCATTGGTATTCCTGTCTAAAACAAATTCAACAGTACCTGCTCCGGCATAATGCTGACTTTTTGCTAATTCGCATGCAGCCTTAACCATCAAGCGTTCTGTATTCTGTGGAAGATTTGGAGCTGGGGCTTCTTCTATAATTTTTTGGAATCTTCTTTGGATAGAGCATTCCCTATGCAGTAGGTGAAATACACTTCCGTTTCCAAGTCCGAAAACTTGTACTTCTATGTGCCGAGCATTGGCGATATACCGTTCAAGAAAAATTTCATTATTACCAAATGTTCGCGCAGCCAAAGAAGATACAGATTTCGCAATTTTAGGCAAATCTTCGAGCGACTCAGCAATCTGCATCCCAATACCTCCACCACCGCCCGTAGCTTTTACTAACAGTGGTAAACCAATTTTATTCGCACTCTCTAATAATAGCGACGTGTCGTTGGGATCTATCGGCAATGACCCAGGTAATACTGGAACTCCAGCCTCAATTGCAACACTTCGAGCTTTACCTTTATCAGCCATCAATTCAATGGTTGTATAAGAGGGGCCAACCCATAATAAACCTGCCGCTTCAACTTTTTGGGCAAATGAAGCATTTTCGGATAGAAGACCGTAACCTGGGTGAATTAAGTTTGCTTCCGATAGAATAGCCTTTTCTATGATCATATTGGAATTTAAATAACTTTGATTAACTGGTGGAGGCCCTATCAGATAGGATTCATCGGCCATTTTAACATGGAGTGCCGATTTGTCGGCTTCTGAATATACAGCAACAGTTGAATACCCCAGCGCCTTGCAGGTTCGTATAATACGACATGCAATTTCGCCTCGATTTGCAATTAAAACTTTTTTCATAAACGGTTTTCTATACAGGAGAATTGATCAATCACGTTTCTATAATGAATAGAAGCTCATCCTCGGAAATAGAGGCCCCTTCTTCTACGCAGATTTTTTTTACAGTGCCTGATTCTGGAGCAACGTGAGGTATTTCCATTTTCATGGCCTCTGCGATTATAAGCTCATCGCCCTCTTCTACCATCTGTCCTTCTGAAACAACAATCTTCCACGCTGTCCCTGTTACATCACTGTGGACTTTTACTTCAGCCATATCTGTCTCCTCTCTAAACGTGCGGCGCTATTAAACAAGCATGGGGTTCTGTAAACGAGAAAATTGTATAGGCCAAGCTTTTATCTGTAATAATAACGTAGATGAGATATATCTAGAAATTCAAAAAAAATTGAACCATCAAAGATCTTTATACCAAGAACGATGTTGTCGGTAGTTAGCTTATCTGCGACTAATTATCCTTATAAAAATAATCAATAAATAGGAAGATACTATGTCTTGGCAAAACGAACTTGAAGAGCTCCGAACGAGAGAAGCCTTTGCTGAAGAACTTGGTGGTGTTGAACGAGTAAAACGACAAAAGGATGGTGGCCGTTACACAATAAGGGAAAGAGTTGGATTGATGGCTGATCCCGGGACATTTCATGAAACTGGGAAAATTGGGGGAATGGCTGAGTATGATGAAAATAATGACCTCAAAAAACTGACACCATCAAATTTTGTTTTTGGAAAGGCAAAAGTATCTGGCAGACCCGTCATCATTGGTGGAGATGATTTTACCGTGCGTGGTGGTTCGGCTGATGCCACAATCAAAGAGAAGCATAATCGATGTGAGGAAATGGCGAATGCATTGCGTCTACCGCTTATCCGGATGGTCGAGGGCTCT
>CALIMD010000301.1 GCA_938028645.1 uncultured Alphaproteobacteria bacterium | reverse complement strand
TATCATATTTGATATTTTTAAGTGGATCACAAATCACTCCCGCGCGAGCCTCTTAAAATGGCTTTAGTTTTGCCAGTAAAAAGAACCCTTGTTCCTTCTCGGTTAATCTCGAGTGCTTGTGATGATATTTCGCCGGCCAATCCGTGAACGTTAACGTGACTCGTGCTTGAGCCTATCCCATTTAATAAATCTACTTTTAAAGAATTTGTTCGGAATTCATATCCTTTATCGTGAAAAACAATGACGTCACCTGACAGTTCCAGGACTTGGTTGCTTCGATAATATACGCCTTGATTTGAATTGACTGCTATCCAGCCGGACGTATTTAGAAAGATATCGGCTTTTGGGCCCTGAAGAAGAACTTGATCGTCAGACTTGTCTTTTTGTGCGGCGCTTATGGCAGAGATTTGATAGGGGCGTTGGGAGCTATCCATTCCAACATATTTTGGTTGCTCGATTAAAAGCCCATCCACTCCTATTTCTTCTACGAGGTTTGCAGTTACACCAAACTTCCTTTTATCTGGCATGATTTGAGGCCAAGCAAAAGTAAGCCCCACTATAGCCAAAGCTATAGCTGGGAAGAAAAGCTTGATTAAGCTACTAACTCTTCCCGAACGAGAATATATTTTTTTGGATTGACTTCGATGTGACAATCTTAGCCGTCGTTGAGGGGAAGCTTTTTCTGAGATAATATTCAAGTAAACATTCAATCAAATAAATTTTAATTTCATTATCAACTGATTACATATATCAGATTTGATGTTCAATGACTAAAAATATCCTCGTTCTCAAAACCTATCAAATCTAAGTTAGCCCTCGTTTGAAGAAATTCAAAGCAAAGAGCCGCTAATTGGTCTCGTTCTTCTCTGCGTAAACGTTGATCGAGGATGTCCTTAATTTTATGTAAATAAAGGACATCGGAAGCAGCATATGTTTTTTGTTCCTCTGTGAGGTTTTTAGCGCCCCAATCGGAAGATTGCTGTTGTTTAGATAGATCGAGGTTGAGCAATTCTTTACACAAGTCTTTGAGGCCATGTTTATCGGTATAGGTTCGAACGAGTTTAGAGGCAATTTTTGTGCAATAAATTGAATTTGTTCGAGCTTTAAGATACTTTTTTATAACAGCTACGTCAAAGCGTGCATAATGAAATACCTTTGTCACATCTGGGTCTTCTAATAATTTAACTAGATTTCGAGCGGTATAGTTGAATCGTTCAAACTGAACCAAATGCGCATTTCCGTCTCCTGAGGATAGTTGTATCAAGCACAATCTATCTCTGTGTGGTTTTAATCCCATCGTTTCGCTGTCTATGGCGACAACTGGACCAAGATTAAGACCGGAAGGTAAATCCCCTTTGTATAAATTTATAGGCATGTACTTATTTTCATTTGATTATTACTCCGTATTATTTTTGCTGGATCTACATGTGAGAATTTATTGACCTATATCTGAACAACCTATGATTTGGTCTTCGTAAAGTTGTGATATTTGTTCATCAGTATATCCAATCTCCTTTAGAATTTCTTCGTTATGTTCCCCTAGTAGCGGAGGTAATCGATCAATAGTTGCAGGAGTTTCAGAAAAATTTATTGGTGGTGAAGTTAGTTTTATTTTTCCCTCTGATGGATGATCTATTAATCGGAAAAAATCCACCTCATTCAAATGAGGGTCATTTTCTAAGTTATTTAATTCTGTTGCTTCGCCGTGCGGAATGTCGCCAATATGTAGAGCTTCTAAAAGCTCGTTCGTTGTCCAATCTTTTACTAATTCGGATACGAGTTCGTAAAGTTCGGCAATTTTTTCACTTCTTATTTTTGCATTTACGACTCGCGGATCATTCACCAAATCATCTCTTTTCATTATAGAAAAGAAAGTTTGCCAATGTTTCGTTGTATATGGAAGTGCGCAAACAAAACCGTCCGATGTGGCATAGGGTTTGCGGTGCTTCGCCATGGATCGTTCGTACCCTCTACCTCCCATGGGGGGGTCAAAGGTCATGCCTGACTGGTGCTCTACTAGATTAAATCCTACCATTGATTCGAACATCGGCACCTCGACTAACTGACCAATCCCATCATTTGTTCTGCTGTAGAGTGCCGCTAGCGTAGCATGTGCGGCAATTTGAGAACATATTTTATCGCAAATAGACGCATTCACAAAAGTGGGGTCCCCATCTCTACCTCCTTGCATTGAGGCCATTCCAGAAACACCTTGAATAATATCGTCATAGGCGGGTCTTTTCGCATATGGTCCCGATTGCCCAAATCCAACTAACGCAACGTATATTAATTTTTCATTTATCTTAATACAATCATCAAAGCCTAGCCCTAATCGATCCATAGCCGCGGGCCTAATAGATGTCATAACTACATCGGCACTTTTTACCAAGTTAAAAAATATTCTCTTAGCAGCGCCTTTCTTGAGATCCAGAACTAGACTCCGTTTGTTTCTATTTGCATTCAAAAAAAAGTGACCCATTCCATTATTACGAAATGGCCCTATTCCTCGGGTGATATCTCCATCGGGAGATTCAATTTTAATTATCTCTGCACCATAATCGCCCAAAATTTGACAAGCGTATGGACCAAAACCGACAGAAGTTAGATCCAGAATCTTTATGCCTTTTAATGCACCTGCCATTTAAATCGCCCCAAACAAAAAATCTTAGAATAAACGTGATAGAAGAATTAACTCTATTAGGATAATACTGAGTGTTTATAGCAACAATACCATTTTTATAGAAAGCTTAAGTTGGGAAAATTGCTAACTTCATTCGTTTATAAGCGCTAACCTATTAGGATATATAAAATTCGAATAAACATGGGGTAATAAATGGTTGAGGTAAGTATCAAAAGAGTTGATGGACTTGCGGACTGGTGGGTAAACCCTCGGGCAGCGTCCGATTATTTTCCTAACTGGATGAAGGAATTAAGGAAGGCGGCCCTAACTTCCAATACACTTAATATGTCAGACTGCTTGCCGGCGATTGAGTGCATGATTCAAGGTATAATTGTAGAATTCCCATGTGATATGACTTTCGAATATGTTGGGATTGCGGGGAAATCTGGAAAAATAATAAAATGTGATCATATTGGTTACCCAATTATTGGAGGTCATGAAGCAAAACAGTATAAAAATTCAGAATTCGAAAACTATCATGTTATTAAAATTGGGCTTCCTTGGGTGTTTACTGTCCCAAAAGGATACTCCTGCCTGTTCACTCAACCGTTTAATAGAAACGGGCATAGGAACGCATTTTGCCTTTCTGGAGCAGTCCGTTCTGACACCTATTACAATATGATAAATATACCATTAGCCATCTACTTAGAGGATGAAGAGGACTCGATCTCATTTAAAAAAGGTGATCCGTTAGTTCAAATTATCCCGTTTTTAAGAGAAACAAAACTGAGATTAACATATGAAACAGCGGATAGAGACAGATTAACTGAAGTTATTGAACAAATAAAAACGAATAGAAAATTCTACAAGGATCAAGTGAAGACGAATTCGTGATTGATAAAAAATATTTGGATTGTGAGTTAAAACACAAGGTAGATCTATATTTTTTTGATTGTTCAGATACACTTAGGGATAAGTAAGCTCCTTGTATAAATTCGAAAGAATGGGAAAAGATGGTATCCAAAGTTTATAATGAACTCATCGTTCAATATTCTGGTGATAACTTTTTGCACTATGCTGCTGCAGAGGAGGGGGAAACCCTGCAGGGTGGCTTGAATCAAAAAGCAGCTTTTGAGGGTTTTGAGAGTGGCGATCTCCAATTTACTCGTTTTTTAAATACCAGCACAAATGATCACGTTTTTACCGCAGACCCGCTTGAAATAGAGGTGTTGCGATCAAACGCTGACTTTGTGGAAGAGGGTAATGTCTTCAGACTTTTTCAAACCGAAGTGGATGGGACGCAGGCGGTTCATCGATTTTTCAATACCGAAACGGGATTTCATCATTATTCCACAGACATCAATGAGATAGAGAATTTCGAAGCCTCCAGCTCGTATACTTCGGAAGGAATAGTAGGCTACGGTGGGGTGGTGGATACGCGGGAAGCTGAGCAACTTGCTAGTCAGCAGTCGACGATAATTGTTTCTAATAGGTTTGATACCGTTGAGACGGAAATAAGTGGTTCATTTAATTTGCCAGTGGGTATCGTTATGGATTTGGGGGGAGCTAATGGATTTAATGGATCTGTTACAGCGATGTCCTCGACTGGCGAAGAACTGCCTGAGTACCTGAACTTTAACGAACGATCTGGCCAGATTTATGGGTATACGCTCAAAGACGGTATAGGGGATAACAATATTTTAGTGCTTGCCGATGACGGTATATCACAGACGTCGAGTAACTTTGTCCTATCCGCCAGCGATAGTAACATGAAGGCAGATGCTGACGCATATACCGAAAAATCGCTTATTGCATCAATGTCGGTGAATAGTAGTTCTGTTGGCGGAAATTTTGTTCCCACAATCACAACAAAGTCCAATTTAACATTTGGTGTGGCAGCGACCGCTTCGGCCGCGACAAACTTGGAGGCCTTTAAAACAGCGAATCCGACTATTGATGGCAGTGGAACGACTATAGCTGTGTTAGATACGGGGATTGATTTAGATCATCCATTTTTTGGAGCTGATACCAATGGTGACGGTGTTTCTGATAACATTGTGGCGTCTGCGGATTTTCACGGTGATGGTAATGGTGCACAAGACTCAGATACTCATGGAACACATGTAGCTGGGATCGCGATGTCATCAGATGCAACGTTCCCTGGTACTGCCCCAGGGGCTAATGTGGCAGCAATTCAGGTTTTAGGAGCAAATGGTGGTTCTTTTTCTAGTATAGAGGCAGGATTACAATGGGTTTTAGATAATCGTGCGACCTATAACATCACTTCGGTTAATATGTCCCTCGGGGCTTCAGATAATTCGTCCTCGACCCAGTTGTCATCGTTAAGTGATGAAATCGCTGCGTTGAAGTCACAAGGTGTTATAACTTTTGTAGCAGCTGGTAATAGTTTTGCATCATTCAATGCTGAGGGAGTGGGGACACCAGCATCAGATCCCAACGCGTTAGCAATAAGTGCCTTAGATAGCGTAAATGAAGGCGCAGCAAGTTATTCTCAGCGAGATACAACGATTACACAAGTATTCGCGCCAGGCACAGGAATAACCAATGCTGCTCCTGGGGTTGGAGCAGCAATGCAAACATTGAGTGGAACGAGCATGGCAACTCCCTATGTCGCCGGTGTATCTTCATTAATGAGACAACTCAATCCTAACTTATCAGTCGATGATTTTGAGACATTTCTCCAGCAATCGGCATCTACTTTCTCAGATCCAGCGACAGGCGGTAATTATAGAGTACTTGATGTAAATGCACTTGGGCTTTTGGCTGCCGGAGGAACACTTCCAGATTCACCAACTTCGCAACAGCCAAGCACAGATGACCATCCAGATTCAATAGGATCCAACACAGCAGTGGCTCCGGGAGTTTCCGTAATAGGAAACTTAGAAACAGGTGGAGATAAGGATGTTTACAAAGTTTCTGGAACAGCAGGCTCAACTTACTTAATTGACCTTAGGGGGGAGCCTTCGGCACTTGGGACTTTGACAGATCCAATTGTTACGATTTTAGATTCTAATGGCTCTCAGATAGCTCAAAATGACGATGGAGGAACTGGATTTGAGTCTAGTTTAACTTTCGCTCCATCAACAAGTGGAGATTTTTTTATAGAGGCGGGTGCTTTCAGTTCTGGTTTGACCGGTACGTACCAATTAGACGTTACTGACGTCACTATCCAAGATGATCATTCTGGTAATATTGGTGGTAATACGGCCTTGAGTGTTGGGACTAATCAATCTGGCAATCTAGAGATTGCAAGCGATACTGATATTTTCTCCTTAGACGTTCAGGCTGGTGTCACCTATACGATAGATCAGAAAGGTTTTTGGTCTTCTGTTGGCAATTTGCGAGATCCATTATTGACATTAAAGGACTCGGCTGGAACCATTTTAGGTCAAAATGATGATGGTGGTTTTAGGTTAGAATCACAAATAATTTATACACCGACGACTACTGAGACATTGTATGTGGAAGCCGGTGCATTTGAAGCACGCACAGGGACGTATGAGATTTCCGTCGGGGCATCGGGGAGCTCTGCTGACAATGATATAGCCAATGCGCCTTCACTTGGGTTAACTTCTATAACTCCTGGCATCTCCCAAACGGGAAATATAGAGATTGGCGGCGATAAAGATGTTTTCTCTTTATCCGTGACATCCGGTGCAACATATCAAATCGATATGAAAGGTTCGACTTCGAATGTAGGTACATTAACCGACCCACTGTTGCGTGTTTTAGATATTAACGGAGAAGTACTTGGTCAAAACGACGATGGAGGTCGGGGGTTTGAAAGTCTGTTAAGTTACACTGCTCCGTCGACAGGCGAAATATATATAGAGGCCGGTGCATTTAGTTCAGCTTTGACTGGTTCGTATCAGCTAGATGTTAAACAGACATCTATTGCTACGAGCAGTCTTGGAGACATAGTTGGCGATACTATAAACGGGGCATCGCTTGCAAACCTAAATACTATTTTTGCTGGTAATATTGATTTCCTTGGCGACAGGGATATGTTCCGATTTTCACTCGAAGCAGATACAACTTATAGGTTTGATGTTCGGGGTTCACATAGTAATCATGGAACTCTTTGGGACCCTCAAGCTTTCTTATATAATGAAAACAATACTTTGGTTGCGCAAGATGATGATAGTGGAACGGGGTTTGAAGCCTCTGTATCGTATACCGCCCCGAGCACAGGTGACTATTACTTGAATGTCATGGCAAACATTGGGGAATTGTCTCAAACTTCAGGCAGTTACTCGGTAGAATCTATTTTTTTCTAGTGTAATATTCAAGCAAAACGAAAAGTGCCATAGGAACAACTGGAAATAATCGAACGGTTATTTACGTGTAATAAGGTGCACCCTGCCGGGTTATAACCACATCCTCATAATCGCGTTGCTTAGCGACTGTTTC
>CALIMD010000300.1 GCA_938028645.1 uncultured Alphaproteobacteria bacterium | reverse complement strand
CTGCCCGCCAACCATGCCTCGGGACCCATGCCGAATACCATCACCTGCAGTATTAGCAAGTGCGCGTTTCTCAGTTTCCAATTCTAATTCTAACTCAACCCCAGCCCCTCCTCTAAACTCCCCATCACCCGAGGAATTTTTCCTGAACTCATGTTTATTAAAAAGCAGGGGAAAACGAGCTTCAGCCAACTCAACGCTTCCAAATTTAAGCCCACCAGCAGAGTGCCACTCCCCAGCATTATGCCATCCGTCGCCTCCACTAGAACCACCTGCTCCGGGTCGCGCATGGAACAGATGCCAGATAAATTCCTTTCCTGTTTTCGGGTTTTCCCCCTGAATTGCCACGCGGAACCGGCGCCCCCAACCTCCTGTGGCGCGCTCGGGGCATGCTTCGGACAAGGCAACGATAATAGCCTCACAAATTTCATTCGAGCAATGGCTCGTACACATGGTCACGGGCGCCCCATCGTTCGACCAGACAATCGTTCCTTGTTTAGCCTTTACTGTGATGGGTCTTTGAGAGCCATGATTCTTCGGCGTCTCCGGGTTAATTAAATAGGAAATAGCCATAGCAACCGCCGATCGCATGTTAGCGTATGACGAGTTTAAAAATCCATCGGACTGGGCATCAGATTCTGTTAAATCTACAACAAGATCGCTATCTTTTTTTGTGACAACAGCTCTTATGGCAACATCTTTACGTCCATGGCCATCATCATCAAGAACCGCTTCACCCCGATACACACCATCGGGCCATGTGGATATAACCTCCCGAGCCTGCTGCTCTGCGCTATTTAAAATGGCCTCGACTGACTTTAAAACAATATCAGCGCCAAACTCTTCTATAAGAGAAAGAACACGACGTTCCCCTACCCGGACCGAACCAATTTGGGCAGCTAAATCTCCTTTAAAATCTCTTGGGTTTCTCGTATTTGTTGCCAGCATGTCCAATAAATCCTGCCTAACAATACCCTGATCATACAACTTTACTGGTGTAATTCTCAGACCCTCTTGAAAGATTGAGGTAGCCGTTGGGTTGTAAGCCCCGTAGGTAGCTCCACCTATATCGCTGTGATGCGCTCTATTAATGGTCCAAAAGACAAGTTGGTCCCCCGCAAACACAGGGACAAATGCTGTCACATCTGGCAAGTGACTGCCACCAAAGTAAGGATCATTAAGCAGATAAACATCACCAGGCTTTACCGTTCCGGAGAAGTACTCGCTTACAGATTCTGCTGCAAACGAAAGAGCACCAACATGGATAGGAATGTGCTCTGCCTGCGCAGCCAATCGACATTTAGCATCACATATCCCTGTAGAAAAATCTCGGCTCGAGTTGAGTATCTGTGAGTAAGAGGTCCGTAACATCGCCTCTCCCATCTCCGCCACAATTGCCGTGAGACGATGTTGTATAATCGAAACGGTTATCAGGTCTACTTTTGCGACCAATCTACCCTCCTAATTTAATCTATTTGAAAAAACTCAGTTCATAATAGTCAAAAGTTACATCTTTAATACCAGTTTTAATCGAGTATTTCAGATAGTTGCTAAAAAATCCGATAGTTTTTGTTTTATCTCATCTTGAGGAATATGAAGACGGTCCAGAAGTAGGGGCCAATCATCCTTTGCATATTCTTGGCGCCCCTGCTCAAACGACTTATCATCTTTATGTAATAAATCTAACTGTTGTTTGGCATAGTGGAAAAACAACCATGACTGGAAACTATGATGCTCAATTTTCTTGGCTATCTCTATAAGTTTATCGAAATTTTCCGCATAAAAATGGCCTAATAGCAAGTCTGTAAATCTTTTATCAGAATTTAATTGTCCTTGAGGAACAGGATCGAGTTCAAGTGCTTTATCCAACAAGTCCAGACCTTCATCAACAGATCCATTTCGAACCAAAACCTCTCCATATCCGGACATTACCCTTGGATCACTAGGTACCATATCATACGCTTTTCTTCCATGCTCTTCTGCCAGTTGGAACTCGTGTTTACTCAAATGTATCGCCGATAACATTCTATGGCATTCAAAGTCATTTTCATTCAGGTCAACGGCTCTTGCTATACAATCTCCAAACGTTTGGAACATTTCTTCCTGCGCCCCTTCGATCCATCCACGAAACCAGCCTTGCCCTAGAGTGCATGCTTTCCAAGCATGAGCTTGAGCGTTATTGGCATCAGCCGCTATTGCCTTATCAAAAAACTCGAGAGCTTGTTGGTTACCATCTGGAGTGAAACGGTGGTGCATCTCTTTTCCACGGAGTAGAAACTCATAGGAAGTAATGTTTTCAGTTGCCTTCCTTTTTGCCCGCTGAAGACTCGAAATTTCAATCTCACCCAAAAGTGATATGGTTACTGTTCTTACTATTTCGTCTTGAACGTCAAATATATCCTCTATTACCCGATCATATTTATTGCTCCAGAGGACCTTTCCTGAACCAGAATCGCTTAATTCAATGGAAATCCTAACGCGTTTCCCAGATGACCGTATTCCACCAGTCACGATGAAATCTAAAGCGTGATGTTCAGAGAATTCTTCGATCGTCTCTTCATTGTCTCTGAAATCGAAACAGGTTTGTCTTGAAACAATCTCAAATTCGCGGATCATAGAAAATTCTGTCGTTAAATCTTCGACAATACCATCGACCAAATATCCACTATCTTCATCTTTACTGCCATTACTGAAAGGTAATACTGCCAATTTAGGTTTCTTATTTATATTTTGGTTAATCACACTAGGTTTCTGGGTTATTGGCGCGGTGGCTGCCTGGTTTATAGCTTCTGGAGAAAGCTCATCACCAGTTTTTGTGATGTAAAAAACTTCAAATTCATCTGAAATGTTTTTAAGCGAACGCGTCCCAGCTGGATTAACGGCAAAGCTCACTCGTTTCTTGACTTGGTCTTGTACGATTTTGGATAAGAGTACTCTTCCAGGTTCACATTGCCCCTCGAGCCTTGCTGCTATGTTCACGCCGCTTCCATAGATATTATCACCTTCTATAATAACATCATCAACATGAATGCCGACCCGCCACTGAAGCTTCAAACCATCGGAAATTGCTTCGTTCCTTGCGGCAAGAAGGTCCTGAAATTTCATCGCTGCGTTGACACATTCAACGGGACTTCCAAAATCAGCAATCACTGAGTCACCAGCCGTATGAAATATACGTCCACCATGCTCTTCAATTACAGGATCAATGATTTCTCTGCAGGAAGTCAGATTTGACAACGTAAGTTCTTCTTGGGACTCCATGTGTTTACTAAAATCAACACAATCAGTCGCCAGTATGGTCGCAAGTTTCCTATTTACTTTCGCCATTGATTATCCATTAAAAGTCTGTTTTTCAAATTTAATACTAATTATTGTATCTGTACAAACTCAAAATCTCCCGACTTGTTATCTATACCCATTTTAGGAGGCGCTATCCAGCCCGCATAGTACCCTGGTCGGACTTCCGCATGCATAAGAGAGGCAACAAATGCCCCGTCATCCTGAGATGGGAGCCACTCATCTTTACGCTCTTCAAAAACTTTATGGTCTAGGATGAGACCTTCAGGTGAAGTCTCAATTTCTGAGAAAACTCCAATTTTTCTATTGAATGTTACATTGGGTAATTTTAACTCATAAGAGATACCAGCTTTTTCAATTTGTTTGTTCCAACGTTTGATTCCAGAAGCAGTTTCTCTCGTGTAGTCATCTCGCAAACGCATATTGAGTGCAGTCAGTGCAGGCTCCAAGGTTGTTTCAACTTCTCCATTAATGAGTCTCAAAACTGGGTATGTTTCATTTAATAACTGATGATCATCATCGATCTTATCTTCACGGTATCGCCCCTTGAGACCATTCGTATAGGCATTTGCAGCGTTTGTTGAAATTTCAGAGCCGAATAAATCCAAGGAAAGTGAATAATGTAAGTTAGCTTTCTTTTGTAATGTTGGAAGATCAATTACACCAAGTGATCTAACTGCATTAATGTCGTATGGATCATGTATGCCAGCCGCTATCATAGCTTCGCATGTACGTTTAATAACTCTATTTATGCCAGAGTCGCCAACAAACATATGATGCGCCTCTTCCGTTAACATAAACCGCGTCGTCCTAGCCAGTGGATCGAACCCTGATTGCGCTAGACTTTCCAGCTGCATTTTACCATCTCTATCGGTGAAATAGGTAAACATGAAAAAGCTTAACCAATCAGGGGTCACCTCATTAAAAGCACCTAACATCCTCGGTTGATCGACGTCACCAGAGCGTCGTCTCAGCAGACCATCCGCTTCTTCCCTTCCATCTTTCCCAAAATACTTTTGAAGCAAATATACCATTGCCCAAAGATGGCGAGCCTCCTCGACATTAACTTGAAATAGATTTCGCATATCGTATAGGGAGGGGGCTGTTGCACCCAAATGTCTCTGTTGTTCTACTGAAGCTGGTTCTGTGTCTCCCTGGATAACACAAAGTCTTCGAAGCATGGCCCTATACTCTCCTGGAACCTCCTGCCAGGCGGGCATCCCTTTATGTTGTCCGAAACCAATTAATCTTTCCTTATCTTGCGGCGCCAGTAATATGCCCCAACGATATTCAGGCATTTTTACATAATCAAATTTGGCCCACCCTCCAGTTTCGACACCGACGGCGGTGCGAAGATAAACCAATGACTCTTGAAAACCTTCCGGTCCCATCTCTTTCCACCAATCGAGGTAACCTGGATGCCATTTCTCCAATGCCTTCAGGACGCGACGGTCTTCAGAAAGGCCAACGTTATTCGGGATTGATGTAGTATAATCAACAGCCATAGTGTCTGGCATCTTATCTCTCCAAATTATCTCCGGTGTTAACCGCTTGACGTTCGGTTAATTATACTCTCTTTCGATCGAAATTTGCTTTTTTTCCAGAACCATACTGGCTCAAAGCGCCAGCTTCGCCTACAGCATTAGCTCTTTGGAATATCCAATTCTGCCACGCCGTCAATCGACCAAAAATCTTTGTCTCCATAGTTTCTGGACCAGCAAATCGAGTATTGGCCTCTAAACCAGTTAATGCATCAGGAGAGAAACTAACGCGCTCTTCGACAAATAAACGAATTTCCTCTTCCCAATCAATTTCATCATATATAGCTGTAATCAAACCTAAATCATCTGCGGCTTCGGCTTTTAGATCGATACCAATATGTGGTCTTAGCATTTTTTCCCATGATGTGTCAGAGAGAAACCGAGTAGCTAGACGGGATATCTGGTTCGACATAGGATGACGGCCAAAATTCGCTGCAGTTAGCAGCAGTGAAGCTTCACCATAATTATTTCCATCGAAAACACCATCAGCCATAAAAGAGCGATCCGCTGCAAACACCAATTCCGCCAGGAAACCAACAAAACAGCTTCCCGGTTCTATCTTTGTAATAATGGTTTTTGAGGTAAGATCTATCCTTTTTAGAACACGCGTCCAAAACAAAATTATTTCCCTAATGAGCCAGTGAGACTTATTCGCCTGCAAAAAATCACAATGTTCTTTCACCGCCGAATCAGAACCGATGGAGTTGAAAGCCATCACAGCGATCTCTTCCTCATTAAAACGAAGTTGAAGAACCGCGTCGTCTAACTCCCTCGCCAACCTTAGGGGCCAAAACTGATCCCCCATCGTTATTACTTCTTCAACATTTGCAGGTGTTTTTCCCGTCGGACCCTTGATCAAAAGTTCTGCGATGGACTCCGCCCGCTTTATCTCAACATCTAAGCTCGAATATGATAATCGATCCTCTTTTATTTCTAACTTAATAGGGTTCAAAGTCACGCCTATCTCATCTACCGGTCGATCTGACGTAGATGCCATTAACTCCACACGTGATGATAGTGCTTCTTCAAACAAAGATGGAGAAACTAATTCATCCACTAAATTCCATTCTAAAGCTCTATTGCCCCGCACACCTTCTTCAGTCGCACAGAAAATATCTGCCCTATCCCTGCGAACTTTACGCTTATCAGTTACCCTCGTAATACCCCCAGTACCGGGCAGCACAGCAAGCAGGGCAACTTCAGGCAACGACACACCAGATGAACCATCATCTATTAAAATAATATGATCTGTTGCCAGCGCCAATTCATACCCCCCGCCCGCGCATGCACCTCCAACCGCAGCAACATAACGCTGTCCAGAGTTATCATTGGCATCTTCCATTGAATTTCTGGTTTCATTTGTAAATTTACAGAAATTTACTTTGTGCCCGTGGCTTGCCCCACCCAGCATTTTGATATTAGCTCCAGCACAAAAAACTTTTGGTTTGCCTGAACTCAAAACTACTACCTGAACTTCTGGGTGTTCAAAGCGTAATCGTTGAAGAGCATCATGCAACTCTATATCCACCCCGAGATCATATGAATTTAGTTTCAATTCATATCCGGGAAACAGACCCCCAGATTCCGAAACATCCATTATCAAATTGGCTCGTTTTCCAACGACATTAATCTTCCAGTGTTTATACTTTTCTGGATTTGTATTAAAATTTATGCGCATTGGCGCTACTCTCTAACGGTTATACCAACTTTAGTTAAGTTAAATATTCCTCTTATATAATGCAGAATTACACAAGATCAAAAGTTAATATAATGAAACCAAAATCCTATGGTATCTATTGTTAGTTTGAACATCTTTCAAAAAGTATCAAATGTTGTTTTTGGGGAAAGCGGAGTAAGAATGAAAAACACCGAAACGTTACGTAATCTGATAAGCTCCGGAACTTTTCTTCATCTGCCATCAGTTTACGATCCACTTAGCGCCCGCCAAGTTGAGCAAGCTGGGTTTGAAGCCACTTATGTAGGAGGATATGTCTCTGGTGCCTCAAAAGCTATTAGCGAACCCTTATTAACACTCACCGAGCAGGTCAACATTGCCTCTGAAGTCTCTAATTCTGTATCCATACCTGTATTAGCCGATGCCGGTGCTGGTTTTGGTGAACCGCTTCATTCAATGCGAACAGTTAGGGAGTTTATCCGCGCCGGTATTGCAGGCATTCACATAGAGGATCAATTTTTTCCTAAAAGAGCACATTATCATAAATACCAGGTCCATGCGATCTCCACCGCTGATTTTACAACTAAAATCGAGTACTCTTGCAGAGCCCGTGACGAGATTGATCCAAATTTTCTCATCATTGCACGATCAGATACCTGTCGAGAAATGGGACTCAAAGAGGCCAGTCACAGAATTAACTCCGCCGCTGAAGCAGGAGCCGATTTAGGATTAATCTTCCCAAGAAACGCAGAAGAGACAAAGAAAGCGCCAAAAGTGTGTAATATTCCACTCGTTTATGTCCAGAGCAGAGGAAATAGGGATGGCAGACCGTTATTCTCCCGCCAAGAACTTCAAGAGATGGGTTATGCAATGTGCATAGATGCGCAAGTTGTTATCGCCGCCGCTTTTGTCGCGCAGCGAGACATGTTGAGGGAACTGAGACAAACAGGAGATTATAAAACTATAACCGCAAAGCAGATGGTCGATGTGCGACAGGAGATCGAAAATTTAATAGATCTAGATAATTATTATGAAATAGAGGCTGCTACTGTAGAATCCTGAGA
>CALIMD010000299.1 GCA_938028645.1 uncultured Alphaproteobacteria bacterium | reverse complement strand
ATTAAAGGCTTAACCTTTTGCGATTGTGTTGTCTCTTTTTTAGAATTGAGATTTTTTCGATTGCTTGCCACTTCCAAACCGGTTTTAAAGGCCATGGGTTTGCGGATATTGCCCACTCCTGTGGCGCGTAGAGATTGATATCCGATTGGATCTATAAATCGCTGGCTATTTGTCCGGTTGTCATGGCTCGCATGTCCCAACAAGATATAGGTTTACGCCTTATGGCCAATTTGAGCAATAGCGTTAATAGTTGTGTTTTTTAATGATTTTAAGATAAACACTAGTCTAATCTGCACAAAGTAACAGGTTAAGAGAACGTTCATGAGTGGATCTCCAGTCCCCAAAATAGCACCAGGCCATTTATTCTGCTTTGGGCTAGGCTTTACTGCATCTCGCCTCGCTCTCCGGTTACTTGAAGCTGGATGGAGAATATCTGGTACAACGCGATCACTCGAGAATGTTGAGAAGTGGACATCGGTGGGTATAGAAACCTATTTATTTGATGGGAATGCTCCAATATCAGCCAAAGATGATCTGTTCTCTGACATAACACATTTGGTGGCATCGATACCGCCGACAGATTTGGGCGAGTTGCCTCTTTTGTTTCATCAAAAACAACTTGTCAACTCCGAAAAACTAAAATGGGCTGCTTATTTATCAACTCCCGCAGTGTATGGGGATAGGAAAGGGGCGCTCGTAAGTGAGGCGGATTTTACCCAACCGGGATCTAGAAGAGGAGAAAGGCGATTAAAGGCTGAAAATTCCTGGTTAGATACTTTTAAAAATAGTTCAACTTCTATTCAAATTATGCGTCTTGCTGGAATTTATGGTCCGGGACGAAATGTAATCGATCAGGTGCTGGGTGGTAGAGCAAGGATTATTGAAAAGCAGAATCAGGTTTTCAACAGAATTCATGTTGATGACATCGGAACTATATTAATGGCATCTATGGATCGACCCAACGATGGTGCGATTTATAACGTAGCGGATCAAGAAGCCTGCCCAAGTGGTGACGTAGTACGCTTTGCATGCAACCTCGCTGGGATTGATCCACCCGAACCGATATTGTTTGAAAACGCGGAGTTATCAGAGATGGCTAAATCTTTTTATAGCGAGTGCAAAAGGTTAGTCACAGAAAAAATAAAAAATGAACTTGGGGTAGAATTACAGTATCCAAGCTATAGAGAAGGTTTGAAATCGATTTTTGAAAATAGATGAGAGTTACCTGCAAAATGGTTAACTTAAGTTAAAATTCTATACCAGCTTGCGCTTTGAAACCAGACCTGAAGGGATGTTTAATCATAGTCATTTCTGTAACCAAATCTGCCGCCTCAATCAGTTCTTCTTTGGCATTTCTCCCTGTAACTATAACATGTAGATCGTCACGCTTGTTCTTAAGCGTTTTTAATACTTGGTCGATTTGAAGATAGTCGTACCTCAATACAATATTCAATTCGTCCATTAACACCATTGAGTAGCTGGGATCGTTCATCATTGACTTCGCTTGTGCCCATGCTGCCTCGGCAGCAGCAATATCTCTGTTCAAGTTTTGCGTGTCCCAAGTAAAGCCCTCGCCCATTGTATGGATAGTTACTTGATCAGGAAATGCTTCCAGCACCTTTTTCTCTCCAGTTTCCCATTTGCCTTTAACAAATTGCACAACGCCAACGCGCATGCCATGTCCAATGCCGCGGCAAATCATACCAAAAGCTGCTGTCGACTTACCTTTGCCTTTTCCTGTATTTACAACTAAAAGTCCTCCTGTTTTAGTTTTAGTAGCCATTATTTTGTTTCGGGCAACCTTTTTCTTGGCCATTTTTTCCGCGTGTCGTTCTGCTGTTTTTAGCTGGCCTGCGTTGCTACTATTAGAATCTAGGTCAGGCATTAAGGGCTCCATCAATTTCATCAAACTGCTCGTTAAGTGCGGCGAATTCTATGCTACGTATAATATTCTCAAAGGTCAAAGTCGTTAGTTGGATTAATGCTATAGTAAACGATAGAGGGCTTTTAGTAGCTCGTTTTTGGTGCCGCTTGTTCCCCGTTAGGCACGAAGTTTGAGTTTGGTTTTTGGAGAGAGTGATCATTTTGATTGAAAATCGTGGAAATAAAATCAAGGTAAAATCGTAATTGTGTTGAGTTTGTTGTAGTTTTTTCATTTTTTAAATAGGTATATCTGTAATTTTTGGGTATTTAGTGAAAAAATATTGGTAAAGTGATTCCTTAGACGGTTTTCAAGCATCATATTGCCCGCAAGCTAGATGACTAAACAAGAGGATTTTTATGCGTATAGTGCAACATACCAGTCAAATAAGATCTGAGGATCGAGGAAGTGTGGCTGCTGTTGGAAATTTTGATGGAGTACATCTCGGCCATCAGAAGGTTATTCAAGAAGCGTCGCGAATAGCTAATGGACTAAAAGCACCGCTATCGGTTCTGACGTTCGAACCACATCCGAGAATGTTATTTCAAACTGACAGTACGCCATTTAGATTAACAACGAGAGGATCGAAGTCTGATGTGCTAGCGGAAATCGGTGTTGAACTGCTTATCGAATTACCTTTCGATAACGCATTTTCACAACTTTCCGCAGAGGATTTTGTAACGGTAGTATTAGCTGAGGCCCTAGGCCTTAAACACGTAGTTTGTGGCTATGATTTTGTGTTTGGTCACAGAAGACGTGGTACCCCCGAAATATTAGAGCATTTATGCGGTGATACTGGCATAGGTGTGAGCAGAATGCCGGCGTTTTCAGAGAGAGACGGTGCGGTTTACTCATCGACCAGAGTTCGTCAATGTTTGACAGAGGGAGACCCTCGTGGGGCTGCTGAATTGCTTGGCCGCCCATGGTCTTTTTCAAGTACAGTGGAGGCCGGAGATAAGCGTGGCCGTACTATTGGTTTTCCAACCTGCAATCTTCGTGTCGTTGATCTAGTTCAACCTGCTTATGGTGTTTATGCTGTTTTGGTGCAACTGCAGAACCAAACTGACTGGCTACCTGGTGTTGCTAATTTTGGACGGCGACCAACTGTCAATGACCGTGGTGCTTTATTTGAAGTTAATCTGTTTGATTTGGATAAAGATCTTTATGGGCAACAATTAGCAATAAGGGTTATTGACTTTATCCGTCCAGAAATGAAATTTAGTGGAATAGATGACTTGAAGACGCAGATAACGTTAGATGCCATGAGAGCGAAAGAATTACTCTCGGAAA
>CALIMD010000298.1 GCA_938028645.1 uncultured Alphaproteobacteria bacterium | reverse complement strand
GACATAATGAAGCCTAGCATCACGGTCATTTCTTTTTTTCCAATAGTTACACGCGAGCGCGAAATTCAATCCAGTCCCAAAACCTAATTCCCCAATTACAGCGAAATCTGTTCGGCCTTCAAATGACTTCATAAAAAGATTAGAAAAGAAAATATCTTTCGCTGCCTCTAAAGGGCGTAACCCATGGTAAAAACTATTATATCTCGAAGAAAATGGTCGGCCGTCGAAATTAAAGGTAATATTTGGATCAATATCCAGCGGCTTTTTGGTAATATCAGTCCGCCTACGTGGTCTGAAATATTCAATAGGATTAGAAGAGTTAGCTTTCATTCGGACAACATGCATGCTAGGACGGGATCAAGCAATAAGCATAATTCGGGGATTCAAAAATGTCGGATCAAGATGAAGCATTTCTCGCAGAAGACGAGCAGAAACAATTAGCCCTCAAAGTTATTTTGGAGGCATGGGAGGATGCCTTATCTCAAGGTGTGGCAGCTGAAATAGTCGCTTCGTCCGCAATATTTGCCGCCCTGACAGATATGATTGAGCATTATGGCGAAGAATCAGTAGCAGAAATGGTGGCTGAATGGCCAGATAGAATAAGAAATAGCGAGTTTACTTTATCAGAAGACGCGCAATTCTCTAGCTGACAAACACGCTGAAGTAAAAAATTTCCATATTCGACTAGTTCACCATCACAACTCCGCAAACTTGCTCCAGATCAATAGATTTATTGATTTGAAACAGACATTATTATTCTTAAAATCTTTAAACTGTGTATGATAACGTAACTTGGTCAGGGAGCGATATATCAATATCCTTGACCGGGCGAATGAAAATATCTGTACTTATAGTTGGATTGGTTTTTATTTTCGTTAACCGCACGAGGAGAGTTCAAATGAATCAGATTCAAACCGACTTTAAAGTGGACCGTTCGGCTATGAGCGATGTGGAATGGGATTTAAGAGTACAACTAGCAGCCGCATATCGTTTGGTTGAGCACTTTGGATGGACTGAATTAATTTATGGCCATTTGACCGCGAGAGTTCCAGGCGCCGAACCTCATTTCCTTAGAAATCCATTTGGCCTTAATTATGATGAAATAACAGCGTCAAACCTTGTGAAAATTGATGTAGATGGAAATATAGTCGATGAAACGCCATTCAGTGTTAACCATGCTGGATTTGTAATCCATTCAGCAATCCATATGAAACACTCTGATGAAAATCAGGTAGTAATGCATACACATACTCGATCAGGTATGGCTGTAGCCGGTGTTAAAGAGGGACTTTTACCTATCAGTATGTTTGCAACTACCTTTCATAAGAGGCTTGCATACCACGAGTATGAGGGGCCAAGCCTATTCCTAGACGAACGCGAAAGGATAGTGAACTCGTTGGGCAATCACAAGGCAATGATACTAAAGAACCACGGTTTATTAACAGTAGGTAAGACTATACCAGCAGCCTTTTTGAGACTTTATCGACTCGAGAGAGCATGCCAAGTTCAGGTAGATGCTGCGAGTGCAGGGACAGTCAATACCCTAGGCGACAATATCGCAACAAAGTCTGGCGATGATATTGATGGCCCAGAAGGGGTTTCCAAGGATACAGATGGGTTAGGTCAACTAGAGTTCGCAGCATTAATGCGAAAGATTGATAAAGTTGATCCTTCATATCGTGATTGATCGATCCGGCTGTGACAGAAGAAAACGAGCCCTTTTGGAAGACAAAGACACTCAGGCAAATGACCTCTCTCGAATGGGAGAGTTTGTGCGACGGGTGTGGCAAATGTTGTCTGATAAAGCTTATTGACGATGTAACGGATGAATTACATTTCACATCCGTATCCTGCCGGCTTTTAGACTGTAATACCTGTAAATGCGGAGATTACGAGAACCGAAAAACTGTTGTTCCTGATTGCGTTGCCTTATCGCCTCGTTTAGTTCAGGAATTACAATGGATGCCGTCTACATGCGCGTACAGATTAATACATGAGGGGAAAGATTTAGAATGGTGGCACCCGCTCGTATCAGGAGGCACTGAAACAGTCCACGAAGCAGGCGTTTCCGTTAGGAATCGGGCCACTTCAGAAAGAAATGTTTCGGATAAGTCTTTACCAGATTATATTGTCGATTGGCCCAAATAAAATTATTTCAGATAGGAGCAAATAATGAATCGGTCGATGTGGATCCTCGCAGCTGTTTTTGGGGTAATGGCCATAGCCATGATTTATCAATCAAGCACACCTGGAGGGATCGAACGACCCTGGGCTGAATGTAAAGAAAATCTTGTGACACAGATGTTATCCAATGTATGCACCCCACGTACTAATAATTTTAAAACGCCTCAATAATTATCAAACGGCACGTGGAAAATTTATTCATTATAGGGATTATAATAAATGAAAACCAATCCTGCATTATTCTCAGCCAATGAGCTTTTGACCGCTTATTCAAATAAAACGATGTCCCCAGTGGAGGCTACCAAAGCCATATTGGATCATATTAAGAATTATGATAAGAAATTAAATGCGTTCCGGTTAGTAGACGAAGAAAAAGCTCTAGAAAGCGCAAGAGCTTCCGAGGAACGATGGTCTATGGGAACACCTGCCGGATTAGTTGATGGCGTTCCAACAACAATAAAAGATTTAGTTGCAACAAAAGGTTGGTCAACGCGACGCGGGTCGTTAACAACAAATGATAAGGGCCCTTGGAAGGAGGATGCACCCTTGGTAGCGCGCCTTAGATCTAATGGTGCAGTTCTACTAGGAAAAACAACTACTCCAGAGTTTGGTTGGAAAGGAGTAACAGACAGCCCGCTTACTGGCATCACTCGGAACCCTTGGGATTTAACGAAAACGCCTGGGGGTTCATCCGGTGGAGCAGCCGCAGCAGCGGCAGCTTGTTTTGGAGCTCTTCACCATGGTTCAGATGGTGGAGGCTCAATTCGAATGCCGAGCGGCTACACTGGGATATATGGTTTAAAACCAACTTTTGGAAGAGTTCCTACCTGGCCGGCAAGCGGTTTTGGTACTTTATCCCATCAAGGACCAATGACCCGAACTGTCGATGACGCAGCCTTGATGTTAACTGTTATGTCGGAACCCGATCCCAAAGACTGGTATGCTCTTCCCGAGCAAAATTGTGATTGGCGTAAAAGTATGGATCAATCGGTTAGAGGTTGGCGCATCGCATATAGTCCCGACTTAGGGCATGCAAAAGTTGATCCAGAAATAGCAAAGTTAGTCAAAGAAGCGGCCATGACATTCACAACCTTAGGTGCAACCGTTGAGGAAGTGGACCCCGGGTTAGGCGATCAACACGATTTATTCAGGATATTCTGGTTTGTAGGTGCAGCAAGACTTCAAGAACAAATGACAGGAGAACAACTTGCGCTTCTTGATCCAGGTTTTAGGGAGGTTGGTCTTGAAGGTGCTGAAATAACAATCAAGCAATACCTCGATGCAACTGCCGAGAGGGAGAGCGCGGGCACAAAACTGAACGAATTCTTTGATAATTACGATTTACTCCTCACTCCTACCTTACCAATCACAGCATTCGATGCAGGAGAAGAGGTGCCCAAAGGTTCCAATATGAGTCGTTGGACAGAATGGACACCTTTTTCGTACCCCTTCAACTTAGGAAGACATCCCGCCGCATCGATTCCTTGCGGTTTATGCTCTAATGGATTGCCGGCTGGATTACAGCTTGTGAGTGCAATGAACCGTGACGATAAAGTTTTGACGGCAAGCCGAGCCTATGAAATGAGAAACCCAATTCAAATTCCAACATTACCAATATAAACATCGCCATAATATTTTAATTGAGCAAATAGGATTTAGATTATTAATTAGGACGGTTTCCACCGTGTCTTAGGACATGGCCTGGACGATTCCCCGTGGCACAACCGTGCTCCCAAACAACACTTCCGTTGACCATTACAGTATCGATTCCAGCCGCAGGGGTCATAGGCTTATCAAATGTAGCTCGATCTAAAACTGTATCCTCATCAAAAATTGTGATATCAGCAAACGCTCCTTCTTTGAGAACTCCTCGGTCAATTAAACCAAATGTTTCCGCGGAGTAACCAGTCATACGACGAATAGCCTCTTCTAAAGAAAACAACTTCAGATCTCGGCAATAATGTCCGAGAACACGCGGGAACGTTCCCCAAAGCCTAGGGTGGGGATGTTCATCGTGTGGCAATCCATCCGAACCTATCATTGCGTTTGGATGTGACAATATGCGCTGCACATCCTCCTCCGCCATTGCAAAATAAACCGCACCAGCAGGTTGTAATTGATCGGCTGCTGAGAAGATATCGCACCCTAATTCATCCGCAATATCAGACAGTTCCCTACCGGCTAAATCTGGTCGTGATTTAGACCATGTTATGAGAACACGTTCTGAGAGCCTTATAGAGTCTTCCTTTAAAACAGTTGAAGAAGCGACATAAGGATAGACATCAAACGCAATTCCATGGTGATGACCATGCAAATGGTCATCTATATGGTTAAGCGTTTCAACTGAACGGCCAAAATTATTTTTTCCTTGGACCTTGTGATGGGAGACTACAATCGGAGAACGTGACTCTGATCCAATTCTAAAGGTTTCATCAAGAGATTGAATGACATGGTCACTCTCATTACGCATATGAGTAACGTATCGAGCTTTGTGCGCTTTTAATGCCGAAGCAATTTCTATGACCTCCTCGGTCGGGGCCATTATAGCTGGCTTGTAAAAAAGCCCAGTTGAGAACCCAATTGCACCGGCGGTCAGGCCTTCTTCGAGTAGTGAACGCATTTTTTTTATTTCAGTCAAACTAGCTGCTCTATCGAGAGAGTCCATCGTTCCTACACGGAGAGTAGAATGACCAACTAGAAACGCTGCATTTACCGCAGCAGGAGCACCTTCAACTTCCTGCAGAAACTGGTCGAATGTCGAATAACGACACGCCCCAGCCTCTGCAATAAGGTCCAATGGGGGTGGAGGATTATCAGCCACCAACGGTGCAAGGCTAATACCGCAATTCCCCACTATTACAGACGTTACTCCTTGACTGATTTTCATATCCATTGTGGGGTTTGCAAGAAGTACTCGATCATCATGCGTGTGCACATCAATAAAACCCGGAGCTACAATCCTATTGGCCGCATTAATCTTGCGCCCAGATTTAGCCATACTTAAATCACCCATCGCCTGTATTCTATTATTTTTAATCCCAACATCCGACTGAAATCTGCTGTCACCCGATCCGTCTACTATTGTGCCATTTTGTATAACTGTATCAAAGAAGCCATCGTCAACCATTTCAGCCTATTCCCATACTATTTCTTAAATTTAAAAAGAGCTATTAAATAGCCCCCCATCCAATAACAAGCTTTGCCCCGTAATATACCCTGCTTGTAGACTGCACAAGAAAGCTGCGGCCTCGCCAAACTCTTCTGCAGTACCGGCCCTTTTGGCTGGTACCTCTTGGATACGTTGTTCGTGAGCTTGTTCGTGAGTAATTTCTAATTGACTAGCCATAGCATCAATCCCTGCACGATATCGATCAGTATCAAAGAATCCTGGTTGTATATGATTAATAGTAACACCAGTATGTGCGACACTTCTGCATACTCCTGCGCAAAATGCCGTCAGACCAGCTCTCGCGCCGCTGGATAGATCAAGCCCAGATACAGGCATATTCACAGAGACAGATGTAATATTTAAAATTCGGCCAAAGCCGCGTTCTGACATTCCATCTATATACCGCTGAATTAGTTCAATAGGGGTAATCATATTCCAGGTAACACCGTTAAGCATAGCGTCGCGTTCCAACTCTCTAAAGTCTCTAAACGGTGGACCACCGGCGTTAGTTATCAAGATATCTGGAGCATTACATTTTTCAAATAAGGCTTTCTGTCCCAAATGAGTAGTCACATCGCCAGCAACTTCTATTATTTCAGCACCCGTTTCTTTTCGAATATCAATAGCAGTGGCTGCCAGTCTTTCTGGATCAATTCCATTTACTATGACTATGCACCCTGCCCTGGCGAGCGACTGTGCGCAAGCTCTGCCAAGCCCTCTACTAGAGCCACAAACTATTGCTGTCTTTCCTGCTATCCCAAGATCCATAATCAACCTCCCTAGAATTATTGCCCTATTTTTATCCATTCTGCAAAGTTGTATATAGTGCTACAAGTCTAAAAGAATTTAAAGTGAGCTTTGACTTATAAGAGTT
>CALIMD010000297.1 GCA_938028645.1 uncultured Alphaproteobacteria bacterium | reverse complement strand
CCACTTCCAATAACGACCATTGGGTTAGTGGCCTCGGCTAGCCAAAGTGCCGCTTGTTTTAAAATATCTTCATCTACTTCCATTTTTATTTTTTGTGTGATGTAAGTATCTAATCCAACAGACTTCTGTGCCCATATATTTTGCGGCACCTCTATGCCAACGGGCCTAGGTCTTCCTGATGTTAACTCTCTAAAAGCGTTCTTTGTTGTTTTAGATGCGGATTCTGGTTGGGAAATTCTTTCGGCCCATTTTGTTAGTCCTTTTGTGATACCCAGCTGATCGGGAATCTCATGCAGCAACCCATGTCCTTTTCCAATAGCGTGAGAAGGAATTTGACCCGCTAAGGAAAGAACGGGAGCGTTTACCGCAAAAGCAGTAGATAATGCTGCTGTAGTATTTAGAATACCAGGCCCAGGAACTACGCAAAAGGCCTGTGGTGTGCCTGTGGCCATTGCAGCTCCTAATGCCATGTAGGCCGCGCCTTGTTCATGACGCGTGTGAATTGCTTTTAATTCACTAGCACGGTCATATAATGCATCAAAGAAGTCATCATTTTGCACCCCGGGTAAACAGAAAAGATAGCGAACGTCATGCTCAACCATAGCATCAATGAGGATGTCAGCTGTGCTACGTTTTTTCATGTCTTTCCCCGACTTTTTATTAGATTGATAAGAGGGCGGGATTATTGTTTCCTGCCGCTACCTGCGAGTTTTATAGTGGACCCTCTTTCATAATGTCGAATTACCTCGTTTACATCTTCATTTCCGCCGCGTTCGTTCACCACAGAATGATATATTTCGCGGGCTGTATTTATCACCGGTAGCGTAACGCCGGTTGCTATTCCAAGCTCGGCCGCCTGCCGGATGTCTTTATGCATTAGACCTAGCGTGAAACCCTGTACAGGCTCATCATTAGGTAGCACAAAGCGTGGTAAGGTAATATCGGTTGCATAGTTTCTTCCCGAACTTTTACTCAGAATTTCTGCACATAAATCGGGATCAATACCATTTTTTACCGCTAATGATAGAGCTTCGAATGTTGCTAATCGATTTGTTGCATTAAGCATATTATTTGCCAATTTCATCACTTGGGCTGTTCCTACATCACCTGTTCGAAATATATTAGGACTAACAGATTCCAACGCTGGTATTGCGAGCCCAACGGCATTATCGGAACCTCCGACCATAATGGCTAATGTTCCTGCGGCGGCGCCAGCAGGGCCGCCGGAAACTGGGGCATCAATTAGTGTAATATTATTGGGTAGATCTTCCGCAATTTTTCTAGTGACCACAGGATCACCTGTTGTCATGTCACAAATAACACCGCTTCCCATAGACGAAGTTAAACCGTTTTCTCCTAAAATTACCTCTTTAACCTCATTTGAAGTAGGTAAGCATAGGAAAACCACATCTGCCGATTTTCCTACCTCTGCAATAGAGTTAACTGCAACGGCGCCTAATTCGGAAAATTCCGATCGAAGGGATTCTGATAAATCAAAGACTACAATATTGTGTTTTAGAATCATCCTTTTTGCTATAGCCCCGCCCATATTTCCAAGGCCGATATATCCAAACCGCATCTTATTACTCCTGCTATCATTAAAATATTATCAACTAGTATTATTTATGATCTAGAAAATGACCAGAATGATAGATTACTTTTACAATCATGCAGCTGATGGTTATGACTTCATACGGCCCATTGATAAATTTAAGATAAACGTGGTACTTAGGGAATTTAAGTTAAAACGCATACAAATTACTATGCCTTGATAAACCGCAGTTCTTACAAAGGAAACTTAATGAACGAAGATATTGCTCGTGAACGAATTGAAACTGCGCTGCGAGATTACAAACAAGAATTTGGGTCTTTCTTTATTGCTAAGATGCTTGGTTTAGGCATTTCATACTCAGAAGAAAGTTGCAATATTCAAATACCAGTTGATGACTTTCTATTTAATCCTCAGGGAACCTATCATGGTGGTATGCTTGCCACTGTGATGGACATTTCAATGGGACATTTGATAAAAAAAGTAACTGGAAAAGCGGGAATAACTTTGGAAATGAAGAACCAATTCTTAAGACCGTTAATTCAGGGGCCAGGTTTCTGTGAGGGTAAATTCATTCGCCAAGGCCGTTCGATTAGTTTTTTGGAATCGCGTGTATGGGACGTGAATGAAAAACTAGTAGCGCATGGGACATCCACTTGGAAAATGGGAATTTAATAATAACGTTCTGGTTCTTGTGTGGGTGCAGCTTGAGGTGGAGTGTCCGAACTGCTAATTGGATATCAAAACATTTGAATTTTTATAGTTATGTTTGAAAAGCGAAAACTTGATGTAATGCCTTTAAAAGGGCCTCTCTCCTTTTACAGTGACTCTGTAGCCCGATCGTACTTGCGGATAGTAATCCCATAAGGCTAAGTGTTGGACACAGCGATTGTCCCAAAATGCGATGCTATGTGGTTGCCACTTGAATCGAACTTGATAATCAGGTTTGGC
>CALIMD010000296.1 GCA_938028645.1 uncultured Alphaproteobacteria bacterium | reverse complement strand
TTGGGTTATTGAAAATGAAACCAGAGGACATTTTATCTTCTTTATAGTCCATTTCTGACCCAATGATGAACATAACAGCTGTGGGGTCTATAAATAAGGTGATCCCATTTTCTTCTACTTTATCTTCAAACTTCTTTTGCTCCGTTGCATATTCTACAAAATAACTCAGTCCGGAACAGCCGGTTGTCTTTACTCCCACTCTAAGCCCCAACACTTTCTCGTCACCGCTTTTCTCCATTAACAGTTTAGCTCTCGCAACAGCTGCCTCAGTGAGCGTTATCGGTGCTTTTCCCGGTTCAAATTGAAACATAATTTCCATCCAAAAGTATTGTTACTTAAAGATCACAAACTTTAATGCATCTAACATACACTAATATCGTTCTAATTAAAAAATATTTAACACTAATTTGGCGTCTTCGGTCATTCGATCTTGCGTCCACGCTGGCTCCCATGTCAACACAACCTCGACCTCTCCTACTCCATCAACTGCCGATACAGCTGCTGCTACGTCATATGGCATCTCACCCGCAACAGGACAGGCCGGTGCAGTTAAGGTCATCAGCACTTTAACATCACCATTTTCAATGCGTTCGGTATTATAAATTAAGCCCAGGTCATAGATATTTACCGGGATCTCTGGATCATGCACGGTTCTTAAGGCTTCTACGATAGCCTCGTCAGACGCTAATGTCACCCCGACTTCTAATTTTGCACCGGCTCTAGCGGTTGTACCTTCGGGTACACTTGGTCCCGTCATAAAGGACCCGTATGGGTTTATACCTGGATCAAAATCTGTCATTTGAAAATCTCATTCACTTTTTCAAGACTACGAGCAAGAACATCAACATCTTCTCGCGTATTATACAATCCAAAACTAGCTCTGGCGGCCGATGGTATATCAAAACGCTCCATAAGTGGCTGCGCGCAGTGATGACCTGCTCTAACAGCCACACCGTCCTGATCCACAATCGTTGCTATATCATGCGGATGGGCGCAATCCATCGTGAAAGATAAGACGCTTACTTTTCCGGGAGCTGTTCCAATAAAGTTCAGCCCATCAATTTCTGATAGACGTTGAGTGGCATAATTTAACAAGTCCAACTCATATTTTGCGATTTTACTGAGGCCAATATTTTCCATATAGTCTATCGCTTCGCCCAATCCAATGGCTTGAGCGATTGGTGGAGTACCTGCTTCAAACTTATCAGGTAGGTCTGCCCAAGTGGTTTCACTAAAACTTACGGTGTTAATCATGCCACCGCCACCTTGATATGGTGGCATCTGATTGAGTAAATCCCTTTTACCATAAAGCACGCCTATCCCAGATGGTCCATAAACTTTATGTCCTCCAAACGCATAGAAATCCGCACCTAAGTCTTGAACATCAACAGGCATATGCACGACCCCCTGTGCACCATCGATCACTACCACGGCACCGTTCTGGTGGGCAATCTCGGCCACATCTTTAACAGGAAGCACGGTACCTAAAACATTCGAGACGTGGCAAAAAGCTACAATCTTGGTCTTTTTGGAAATCAACTTCTTAAATGACTCAAGACTAATCGCACCATCATCATCGACTGGTACAACTTTAATCTCACAGCCAATCTGGTCTCTTAATAATTGCCAAGGTATAATATTTGAATGATGTTCTGCCCACGTTATTAGAATTTCATCATCAGGCCCCAGATTTTTACGGCCAAAACTGCTTGCAACGAGGTTAATCGACTCTGTAGTACCTTTGGTAAATATAATTTCCTGATCAAACTCAGCATTTAAGAATTTTGCCACTTTACTCCGAGCTTCCTCGTAGCGCGCTGAAGTTTGCTCTGACATATAGTGCAGACCTCTGTGGACGTTGGAATATTCAGTTTCATATACGCGCTTTAGTGACTCAATGACCTGAGTTGGTTTTTGCGATGATCCAGCTGAGTCTAAGTACACTAATCTCTTACCCCGAACTTCCTCTTTTAATATTGGAAAGTCATCTCGGATTGCATCAATATCAAATGGCATCATTCCACCCTGCATCATTATTTTTCATACAAATTCTGTTTCAACCAATTTTCAGCAACAATCTGGATCGATGACCGTATATCAATATTCTTAACTTCATCGATTGCGTCGCTAATATAGGCCCCTATCAACATCCTGCGTGCACTCTCCCGATCTATTCCCCTCGCGCATAAGTAGAATATAAGCTCATCCTCTAGTTCGCCAACCGTTGCACCATGACTACAACGCACGTCATCTGCGTAAATTTCCAACTCGGGTTTTGAGTCTATCTCGGCCTTATCTGATAACAGCATTGCTCTATTCATTTGATAACCGTCAGTTTTCTGTGCTTCAGGATGAACCAGTATTTTCCCCTGAAAAACGCCTCGAGCAGTATCATCTAAAACGCCCTTAAAGACCTCTCGGCTAGAACTCCCTTCAGCCTGATGCTCTATGAACGTAGTATTATCTATGTGTTGATCAGCTGCGCCAAGATATGCTCCATTTATGCAACATTCAACTCCACTCCCTTTTAAATGAGCTCTCACTTCATTCCTTGATAATTTTGCACCGACACTCATGGTGAAATTATCATAGGAAGCGCCGTCATCAATCACCGCCCTTGTAAGGCTAATGTGAGACGATTCTCTACTATCGTTTTGCAGTTTATAATGACCAACTTCTGAATTGTCGCCCAAATACAATTGCGTTACTGAATTCGAGAAATACGCGCTATCAGAGCATCCAACATGACTTTCTATAAAATCAACCTTAGCGCCTATCCCCACGTTAACGATTAATCTAGGAGCAAACGTTATCCCGTTACCGGAGCCAATCGATATTATATGCAACGGCAACTCGCATTTTGAGCCTTCTGTAATTTCCAGCATTACGGCATCGGACAGTATAGCTGTATTAAGATGAGTTAAGGGCAAGTCCCCTTTCGACTCTTCGCTTTTAAATAAGTCATCAAAAAACGTTTTCTGGTGATCCTCGATGTCAACCAGCGATGTAATCGACAAGTTACCAATAAGGTGTTCCAGATTGGAGAGTTCTTTGTTCAATACGCCATTGACAAGTACAACTCTCGGACACGTCAGCGGCATTATCATATCTTCCGGAACAATCGCCGAATATTCCCCAGCTAACGAGAAGGTCCCAGATGCTATTTTGTTCAGGCTAGTGTATTTCCACGACTCCGTCTTTGGACCAGGCCAGCCTATTTCTGCATATTGTTCTAAAGCACGCTCGCTTAATTTACTGTGCCATTTGCCAAGCTTATGGCTACGCGCATCAGCTATAAGACCTTCAAACGGCAGCTTAGCAACTGGTTGAAGAGCCATCAAGCCGCCTCTTCCGAAAATTCGGCATACCCTTTTGCTTCCAGCTCCAGGGCTAACTCCTTACCACCAGATCGCTGAATTTTACCGTGCGCTAAAACATGCACATGATCCGGCTGGATGTAATTCAAGAGGCGTTGATAGTGGGTTATTATCAACATACTATGATTTTCAGAGCGGAGTTCGTTCACACCGTCGGAAACTAACTTCAAAGCATCAATGTCGAGCCCAGAGTCTGTCTCATCCAGAATTGCTAAATCCGGTTCCAACACCGCCATTTGTAATATTTCATTCCTTTTCTTTTCTCCTCCAGAGAACCCTACATTTACAGCCCGCTTAAGCATATCGTCACTCATATTCAATGTTTTTGCCCTCGATCGGACAAACTTCAAAAACTCCATCGCATCAATTTCCTGTTTCCCCAAATATCGCAACTTGGCATTATAAGCCTCTCGCAAAAACGTCATGCCTACAACACCAGGGACCTCAACCGGATACTGAAAAGCAAGAAAGACCCCTTCATTTGCACGCTCATCGGCTGCCAGGTCTATTAGATCTTTACCTTTGAACGCTATTGTTCCCCTGGTCACTTCGTATCCTTCACGCCCTGCAAGTACATATGAAAGAGTACTTTTTCCAGAGCCATTGGGCCCCATGACCGCATGTATCTCTCCGGGACCAATTTCTAAATTGATCCCCTTCAATATTTCATTGCCACCAACTGTGGCATGAAGGTCCCTTATCGATAACAATGACATTTATAATATTCCCCTTTGTATTCCCTACACTTCAATTAACCGACACTACCTTCGAGGCTGATACCAATTAATTTTTGAGCTTCGACTGCAAATTCCATAGGTAACTCTTTCATTACCTCTTTACAAAACCCATTGACTATTAGCGATACCGCTTCTTCGGGAGACAGCCCACGTTGCTGACAATAAAACATCTGGTCTTCACTGATTTTCGATGTTGTTGCTTCGTGTTCTACTCGGGCTGTCGGGTTGCGCGTTTCGATATATGGTACGGTATGCGCCCCACAAGTATTACCTATTAACAAACTGTCACACTGAGTAAAATTACGCGCTCCTTCAGCTTTAGGCATAATCTTGACTAATCCACGATATGTGTTGTCAGCTCGACCAGCACTTATACCCTTAGAGATTATTGTTGATTTCGTATTTTTTCCTAAATGGATCATTTTGGTTCCTGTATCGGCCTGTTGCGCGTTGTTTGTAATCGCAACAGAATAGAATTCACCAATTGAGTTATCACCCTGTAAAATGCAGCTCGGGTATTTCCAAGTCACTGCTGAGCCCGTCTCTACCTGTGTCCATGAAATTTTTGAATTATCTCCCCTACAGGCGCCCCGTTTGGTTACAAAATTGTATATACCGCCAGCCCCCGTTTCATCGCCCGGGTACCAGTTCTGTACAGTAGAATATTTAATTTCTGCATTGGTTAACGCTACAAGTTCGACTACGGCCGCATGTAACTGGTTCTCATCACGCTGAGGGGCAGTACACCCTTCCAAATAGCTAACGTAAGAACCCTCATCCGCGATGATCATAGTACGTTCAAATTGTCCCGTATTTTCAGCATTGATCCGAAAATAAGTCGATAGTTCCATGGGACATCGTAACCCTTTTGGGACATATACAAATGAGCCATCTGTAAAAACAGCGCAGTTTAAGGCAGAAAAATAGTTATCTGAATGCGGAACAACTGAACCGAGGTATTTCTTTACAAGCTCTGGATATTCGCGAACAGCCTCTGATATTGAACAAAAAATTACACCCATTTCCGTCAATTTCGCCTTGTACGTAGTAGCTACGGATACTGAGTCAAACACAGCGTCGACAGCCACCACCCCGGAGAGCAACTCTTGTTCTTTGAGAGGGATACCCAATTTTTCGTACGTTTTAAGAAGTTCTGGATCAACTTCATCCAGACTTTTCGGTCGGTCCATAGATTTTGGCGCAGCGTAATAGTAGAGGTCCTGGTAATCTATTTTTTTATACCCAACTTTTGCCCAATTGGGCTCCTCCATTGTCAACCAGTGTTTATAAGCCTTAAGGCGCCACTCTAGCATCCATTGAGGCTCTTCTTTTTTTTCTGAAATGAATCGAATAATATCTTCGTTTAACCCCTTCGGAGCTGTCTCCATCTCTATATCAGTGACAAATCCGTATTTATATTTGTCAGCTTCAAGTTTCTTTACTTGGTCAACTGTCTCTTCGGAGATCGACATAATTTGTCCGTTCTTTATTGAAATTTTTTGGTTTTAAATGTTAGCTAGTCTGATACGAGATAGGACCCCGGTTAGTTTTTTTGCTGAGGGAATTTACTGGAAATATCTCTCCGGGATCTAATAAATCTGCCAGTGTAACCCCACTTAGAGCCGTTCTTATCGCATCATTCACGGTATTCCAATTACCACGCATCGGACATGACCCCTCGATCGTACACTGATCAGTTGTTCCATCAACACAGGCTGTCAAGGCTATTGGCCCCTCGAGGGCCTCGATTATCTCTGAAACGCGAACAGAATCAGCCCCCCTCGAGAGAGAATAGCCCCCGTTTACCCCTCGATGCGACTCTATCAATGAAGAACCAGCCATTAACTTCAGTATTTTGGAAACAGTTGGCATGGGGAGCCCTGTTCCATCAGAAATTTCGTTCGCAGTCTGCACCATACCAACCTGCTTTGACAAGCGACTCAAAACCACCACAGCATAATCCGTTAGTCTATTCAGTTTAAGCATACCGCACCTAAATTTATCCGTTCAATTCCGTAACATAGGCTTTTATATTAAAAATGCCAGTGAAAACAGTACAAAATTAGTCCTCTTTTTTTATACGTTAATTTAGAAGAGATCATGCCGCCTCAAACAGTAGTGAAAACAACTTGTCAAATGCTTTATTTTCTCGCCTATTTTAAGAAGGAGCTATATTAAGATCCCTGCTCATTTAAATCTTGAGTGGTCACATCGTGGTCTTGAGTTGTTGGTTAATATAGCTAGATAGAATTGAAAAATGGGAACTGAACGTCAGCAGAGGCCTTACCTCGCCACCCTTTGGATGTTTGGAGCTCTGATATCTATATCTGGCATGGCCATTGCTGGACGCGAACTTTCCAGTGAACTCAATGCTTTTCAAATTTCTTTTACCAGAAGTTTTCTATGTTTGTTGTCATTATTCGTTTTATTAACAATCATTGGTTTTAAAAAAGTAAAAACACGGAAATTAAAATTACATGTTTTTCGTAATACTATTCATTTTGGCGGCCAAACCGGCTGGCTGTATGGCGTGGCGCTGCTGCCCTTAGCGGAAGTCTTTGCCATTGAATTCACTGCTCCAATCTGGACGGCTATTTTAGCTACGATACTCTTAAAAGAACAGCTTACGCGTTATCGCACCGCCAGTATCTTGATAGGTTTTATAGGGGTCTTAATCATCTTACGACCCGGATTACAGATCATTCAACCTGCTGCGTTAGTAGTTTTATTTGCAACACTATGCTTCTCGTCAACATATGTATTTACACGATATATGGCATCCACAGAAAGCCCGCTGACAATTATTTTTTATATGAACTTAATACAACTTCCAATCGGGTTAGCCGCCTCTATACCTGACTGGAATATACCATCATTTGAACTTTGGCCCTGGGCAATATTACTAGGGTTAACCGGGCTGACTTCACATTTTTGTTTTGCGCACGCGTTTAGACATGGAGATGCTACTGTAGTTACGCCGCTGGATTTCATGCGGCTACCTTTAATTGCATTTATTGGTTTTAATTTTTATGATGAACCTTGGGATTTGCTGATCTTGTTTGGTGGAACCATAATATTTGCGGGAAATTTATTAAATATTTACTCCGAGCATTATTCTTTTGGGAAAAAAAAGTGTACCCGTGTTGTTAAGTGAAAAAGAGTTTAGCTTTTTAGTCATTCATCTAAGTGTTTTTTGTTAACATACTTCCCAGAAAGTATGTTTAATATTACGTTTTATGTCCGTCGATACAGTTAATCGGGAAAAATTTATGCCTTTTGAAATTTTAACTCTACATGACACGACTTGGCAAATTGACGCAACGGTAACAAAAAAAGTTGAAGCTGAAGAAGTTGCCAACCAGATGCTAAGTGAGCCTGGCGTCACAGGAGTCAGGATTGTCCTCGACCATGTTCTAATAGCAAAGTCTATAGATCAACTCGAAGACGAAGATATTATCTTTGAAAAACTGAAGGAAGCAGGACAAGAAAAAATATTCATCAATGATATCGATGAGGCACCAGACTGTTCAATAGCCAAAGACCTTTTATTGACTCCGAGTAGGAAAGCAATAAATAAACTCTTCAGGCGTTATCTTGATAAAAATAATATCACTGCCATTGAAGCTCTTCATAATAGCAAAGAACTCAAAAGAGTTATGGATGCCGACGCACTCGTGCCATCCGCAATAGCAAAAGTATCAAAATTACAGGCAGACCCAGACCTAGGTAATGCAAACGAACGACGTGATACGTTGTTCGAATTTGTTCAGGCTATTACGGAAGATGCTAAAAAAGCAGAGGATAAGTCGCTTCCAAAAATAGATTCAACAAATTTTGATCAATCTGTGGCAACTATCGATGGAATATCGCAAGGCGACGATTTCGAATATCTCCTCAATACTGCAATCACAAAACAGCTTATAGATATTAGAGATTGGTGGGGTAAACTCGTTCAAAGTATTGAGTTAGGGGAAGCCGCTCAGGATTCCAGAGGACTAGCCGCTATTGATAGGTTCATTGCGGACATATTGATGAACAATTCTGTAATCCAAGATCTACTGGGGGATCAGACCGACTTGGGAAGCGCCATTATCAAGATGCTCGATCTAAGTTCAGGGTCTTTGGAACTTGGGAAAATTGAAGATATGCAAAGCGGTAGCATTGAGGAAACTAAGGCAAAATTAAACCGTTTACTAGGTAGCGCTGACCTTCTGGAAAGTAGCCAAATTCTCACTGAACGAGTCAGCCAGCAGATAGGAGGCAGCGCCGCACTTTCAAAAACAGGAGAAGAAGGGGAACGTGAACGATTTGATGCTATTCTGGATCGACTTGTAATTTCTGATGGAGTTAAGGGTGGAGGTGAACTTGCACGAGCAATATTGGAAAGACAGACACGGATCATTAACAAAGGTGGATTAACTGGATTGAAAGAGGCTGTTACAACAGTGGTTTCTCGGTTGAGCTCACCAGCTAGAAAAATTGCATTTTTGCTATCCCTAAGTGAGTCTAAAAAAGGAATTGAACAACTCAGAGAACATATAGCAGCCCAGATAGATCATTTGTTTTTAGAACCAACATCCCTGAATTCTATGGTTGTTACCAACCTTCCCCCTAACCAGAAAATGCAGCAAGTGACCGCTAGCTTTCACCAAATAGAAAGGTCTGATCTCGAGGCCGATAAAAAACAGCAAATAATGACGAAGCTTGACGACCTTTTATTTACGTATATCGAGGAGTCAAAAATCATAGAAAAGATTGATAACGCTCAGCGGCCAATGCATCTTCGAGCACTTATGCTAGTTGGAATGTGCCAAGAAGAAATGCTACCAAAAGGACGAGCCTCAGAAATACCTCGAAAGATTTTAGCAGCACATATAAAAGACCCAGATTTCAATAATCAGCTGGTTGCTCAAGTCGAGGATGCCCATGAAAAAGATAAAGTGGTAAATCGGTTCCAAGCGCAGTTAAAAAGGGCGCAAATAAGCGTTTGAGTTGAGTGAATAAATATGTTGCAGCCAATAAAAACTGCGTGACGTAATCTCTTCTGTAAGTTTATGGCCACTATTCGCTTTGGGCTTTATAACAAATTTTACTAAAAATGTTCTAAGAGTTCAAAAAGTTCTCCAGAGCTGAATTAAATTTCTCAGGGTTTTCGAGATAGCCCGCATGCCCTACTCCCAAAAGTTGTTTCATTTCCACCTCGGGTATCAAACTTGCCATTTCCTCAGTTCTTGCGGGGATAACAACGCCATCTTTTTCTCCAGTCAAAACTAAAACTGGCATTTTAAACTTGGTAGTTAGATCGCGAGTATCGGCATGGTGCAACATTTTGCATGCAGCTAATAATCCACTATGCGTCACCTCGGCCGCTATAGAAGCAACTTCCTGCCGAGTTTTACTTGAAGCTGATTGAGCGAGCATACTGGATGCCCTGGCGCGACCAAATTCATCTGGCGACATATTTTTTATATCCCCCAATCTTGCACTATAACCTTCCCCTAATGGAGTCCCCTCAGCGGATCCATGTCCCATAAAAGTACTAGACAATATCAACTTTGTTACTCTGTCGGGATGAATCCCTGCAACACCCTGAGCCACGACTCCACCCATGGAATGGCCTAACAGATTAACACTAGCTATACTCAAAGCATCCAAAAACTCTATGACAGCCATTGTATATTCTTCAAGGTTTGCACCTCGTTTCGCACTTTTGCCATAAGATGGGGCATCCCAAGCTATAACACGGAAATTGTTAGATAACGTCTCCAACTGACTTTTCCAAGAGCGTGAGTTGCCACCTATCCCGTGCATTAATAAAAGTATAGGCCCAGAACCATTCTCCCTGTAGGAAATTTCTCCTCCCGGTGTCTCGATTATCTTCAGCTCAGGTATAGTCATCATGGTTCATCCAAATTACTTCGATTGACATAGAACTACAAAACTCAAAACTAAACCTTTGGGGTCAGCTCATATTTTCATGCTCTGAATTTGCTTGATAACTGAGGCGTCAAACCCTACCAGAAAATGGTCATCACTTTCAATGATAGGTCTTTTCATTACAGTAGGAAATTGATGCAACACATCCACATTTTTTTGCTGGGATATCTGGTCACGTAATTCGTCAGAAAGGTTTCTCCATGTTGTGCCTCTTCGATTAATCAAATTATCCAATCCTATCCTATCAATCCATGTTTCAATTTTAGCGTGGGTCAGTTTATTTTTTCGAAAATCAAAAAAGTCAAATATAATTCGGTTTTCATTAAACCATTTCTTCGCCTTTCTGCATTTATCACAATTAGGTATACCATAAAGAGTTGTCATATCACTCGTTACCTTCATCAATTTAATTCTTGATTTCATCAAGAATCGAAAGTATTGCCTCTACGCTGGACCGGCCCAAAGCCATACTCCTTTCAGGGGACCAGCCAAATCTTTCGTCTGGGGCATTTGCAGCATCTTTAAATGGCATCTCAAGGGTCATAGAAACAGCTCCATGAAATGCTGCTAAATAACCGGTCGAAGTTGTCTTCATACCTTTTCCTTTGGCAACTTTAGGATATCCATTTGCTAATTGAAAATCAGGGTTCAGCTGAGCAAGCGTATCACGAAACTTGTTCATAACTCCCAATTGATGATCACTGGCTTCAGCAATTCCTTCAAAACCGGCTATGAAATTAAAAGGAAGTCCCTCATCACCATGTACATCAAGGCAAAATCCTATTTTACTTTCAATCATCCGTTTACGGACATAAAAAACCTCAGGACTTTTTTCCACACTTGGATTTTCCCATTCTCGATTTAAATTGATGCCCTGCGAATTTACTCTCAAATTTCCAAGTGCGCTGCCGTCTGGGTTCATGTTGGGAACGGCATATAATACAGCCCTCTGAAGCAAAGACCTTACTGCACCATCTTGCTGATTTCGCAAGCGATCTAAGAGACCCTCCATAAACCACTCAGCCATCGTTTCCCCTGGGTGTTGGCGGGCTATAACCCATAACGCTGGTTTTTCGTTCGCTTCATTTCCAAAAGTTAAAACTTCAATAGGTCTTTTTTGCGCAGTAAATCCAGGTATTGATAAGCTGACCCCTTCAGACGCCTGACATCTAGCAATGAGATCAGAATGTCGGTTCAATGAATACGGTACAAAATATGCGTAACAAACAGAATCGGAGTTTGGAGTGTGTTTTATCTCCAAAACACCACTTCTATATTCTGTCTGCACCCTTTCCCAATATTTCTGATCCTCCGAAGCAACGGCCTTATAATCTTCCCAGCCTCGAGTAAAGCTCGCTTCTCCAGCATTTAATATTTTGATCGTGCATTGGCTGCTCCTAACCCCTACAACTCTGAAATAGAACCACTGAAAAAATTCTGCATTCGTGTCGCTTCTTATTTTAAGTTGGATGTCACTGGGATCATCTGCCTTAACGACTTCTATATTTCCGCCATCAAACGAGGATATTATTCCTAACATTCTAACTCCTAAAAAGTGTCTAAATGACACTTGTTTTGCCAGTAATAAAATTGCTTACTTTTGTTAATCTGCAAAATCTGGCTCTTTTTCAAATATAATACGTTTCATTCCCTCAAAATGCTCAATATTACGGCCTTTACGAGCTAAACGTCCCATCTCCGCAGCAACCTCCTCAGGAATAAGCTGCATTTCACCACCTCCGGCAACAGCTAGAAGCTGATACATGCAGGCGCGCTCTAACTGATAAGCGTCCAGATAAGCTCTAGCGACCGTTTCTCCAACGATCATCGCTCCATGGTTACGCATCATTAATATTCTCTTATTACCAAGAACTTCTGCCATATGAACCCCTTCAGACTCATCCTCCAAAACACCGTCATAAACTTCATAGTAAACGACATCATCATGAAACCCAGCGGATTGCTGAGAGCTTCGAGTCTCAAGCTTCATATCTTTCCTAATCGACATTGCAGTCGTGTATGGCGCATGTACATGAATGACACATTTCGCATCCGGACGGGCTGTATGAACGGGATGATGAATAATCCATCCTGCCCTGATAGGCGGTCGTTCTCCCGAAATCATTTTTCCTTCCGGGGACATTAGGGCTAAGTTACTGGCTTTAACTTGCCCCCAATGAGTATGGCCCGGACTGATTAAGATATTTTCTGGTTGATCTGGGCTGCAAAGACTTATGTGGTTCCACACACCTTCGTTAAGTCCATGCATCACCGCCAAACGATGTGCAGCTGCTACATCTAACCTGGCTTCATATTCTTCAGAGTTCTTCATTTGTATTATCCCCAGCCGAATTCATTAATTTGTAAACTGAATTCTATCGTTTTATTGTCCAACGTCCAGTTATGTAATAAGCTACAAGTTTGATATAGGATTAATTTTATTCAGTTGACGCCATTAAATGTCGCCCTAGAACTAGGCTTATTGAGTAGAAGTACTATTTTGAGGGTGTGGACTCTAAATACTAATTTTTGATTATTAGATTGCCTAGAAGGAACCACTGATGAAAAAACCTCGCAGCAACTTTGGCATGCAAGGCTTGCGCAGTGAAAAAGAAAAATATTCGATATTTAGTCTTGCCAGAAATGCATTCACCAATCATGAAAATTGGGCCCAAGCGTGGAAATCCCCAGAACCTAAAACAGAATATGACGTCATAATTATTGGCGGAGGAGGCCATGGCTTAGCAACAGCCTACTACCTGGCGTCACAGCACGGAATGAAGAACGTCGCCGTTATAGATAAAGGATGGCTAGGCGGAGGGAACACAGGACGTAATACCACTATCATTCGATCAAATTACATGTGGGATGAGAGCGCTGGTATTTATGAGCACTCACTAAAGCTTTGGGAAAATCTGAGTCAGGAATTGAATTTTAATACGATGTTTAGCCAACGGGGGGTTTTAACCTTGGCTCATTCCGAACATGAATTAAAAGAAATGAACCGGCGCGTGGAAGCAATCCGATTAAACGGGATAGACTCAGACGTGTTAAACCCCGCTCAAATTAAAAAGCTTGTTCCAATTATCAATATTAATCCCAACCTTCGCTATCCAGTAATGGGGGGTTTTATACAGCGCCGGGGCGGAACTGCACGCCATGATGCAGTCGCCTGGGGTTATGCAAGAGCAGCCGATAGCTTAGGTGTAGATATTATTCAAAATTGTGAAGTTACCGGGTTTAATATCAAGAATGGTAAAGTGACGGGTGTCCAGACAGCTAACGGCACCATAAAGGCAGGGAAAGTAGGTTGTGTTGTTGCTGGCCACGCCGGGGTTCTGGCAGGGTTAGCAGGCTTCCGTCTTCCAATAGATAGCCGACCCCTGCAAGCCTTGGTCTCTGAACCTATAAAACCAATCCTCGACACAGTAATCATGTCGAATAGTGTACACATGTATGTAAGTCAATCCGACAAAGGTGAGATGGTTTTTGGCGCAGGTGCGGATTCCTATAATTCATATGCTCAAAAAGGCAGCTTAAATATAATAGAAGGAATGTTAGCTGCTGCGGTCGAGCTTTTCCCAGTTTTTTCTCGCCTCCGAATGCTTCGATCATGGGGAGGGATAGTTGACACATGCCCTGATGCATCTCCGATTATATCAAAAACACCCATAGACAATCTCTATTTTAATTGTGGATGGGGAACGGGCGGTTTTAAGGCAACGCCGGGTTCAGGACATGTATTTGCAGATCTGATTGCTAGGAATGAACCAAATTCGATCACTGCACCATTCACACTCAACCGCTTTGTCGATGGATATTTGATTGATGAACATGGCGCAGCAGGCGTCGCTCATTAGAAAGGCCAGGCATGTTATACATTAAATGTCCTTGGTGTGGATACCGAGATGATGCGGAGTTCCACTATGGTGGTGAGGCGCATATAAAACGGCCCTTTGACGCTGATTCTTTAAGCGATGAGGAATTCTCTGAATATCTATTTCAAAAAAGTAATACCAAAGGGTTAACACTTGAAAGATGGGTTCATACTAGCGGATGCCGAAGATGGTTTAATGTCTTACGGAACACAGTAACCAACGAGATAATTGAAGTTTATCCAAGTGACCAATTACCAAGCTCTAAGGCTGGGAAAGAATATTATAAGAGTAATTGGCGCCGGAAATCTGCCGCCGAAAGATTAACAACTCGACAAATAGAAAAATGACAATGCAACGTTTCCGTCTAAAAAATTTAGGGCAAGTAGACCGATCAAAACCATTACGTTTTAAATTTGATGGAAAATTTTTTGAAGGGTATAGAGGTGATACCCTAGCATCGGCTCTTTTAGCTAATGGGGTCCATTTAGTAGGCCGTAGTTTCAAATACCATCGTCCGCGCGGCGTGCTATCAGCTGGTGCAGAGGAACCAAATGCCCTTATTCAAGTAGGGGAAGGTAACAGTACGGATCCAAATACCCGCGCAACTCAGATGACACTTCGTGATGGCCTTACAGTTACAAGTCAGAATCGTTGGCCAAATTTAACTTTTGATCTGGGTTACGTAAATAATCTTATACACAGATTGCTGCCAGCTGGTTTTTACTACAAGACGTTTATGTGGCCTGCCAGTTGGTGGATGCGATATGAGTATTGGATCAGGCGGGCTGCTGGTCTAGGAGAGGCACCTAAGGGGGCAGACCCTGATCGGTATGAAAAAAATCACGCGCATTGTGACGTTTTAATCGTTGGCAGTGGGCCTGCGGGTTTAAGTGCTGCACTTGCTGCCGGACAAACTGGAGCTAGGGTGATCTTGACCGAAGAACAAGATAGTTTTGGCGGGAGCCTGACATATAACACAGATTGCACCATCGATGGGTTACCTGCATTTGAATGGGCTGAGAGAACAGTGGCGGCCCTATCAAGTATGCCTGAAGTAATTTTGTTAAAAGCAACTGTAACTACTGGGTATTATGATCATAATTACCTGACTTTGTTGGAGAGCACGG
>CALIMD010000295.1 GCA_938028645.1 uncultured Alphaproteobacteria bacterium | reverse complement strand
GCGAGCTGGGTCGGGTTTACATCCATTACGCGGACAGAACAACGTTCAGGGTGCATCAGATGCTGGTCTTATCCCAATGTTTTATCCCGATTATAAACCGGTAGGAGACGATAACCAGATTAATAGATGGGAGAGCTTTTGGGGAACTCAGCTCGATCATCAAAAGGGTCTCACTGTCGTCGAAATCACTGAGGCTATGTATGAAGGAAAAGTTAAAGGTGCCTATGTGATGGGTGAAAATCCAGCGATGAGCGACCCTGATCAAAACCACACGCGAGAAGCTTTATCCCGTCTCAAACACTTGGTAGTACAAGATATATTTATGACAGAAACTGCGGCGTACGCCGATGTGATTTTGCCCGCCTCAGCATTTCCAGAAAAAGACGGCACATTCACAAACACAGATCGCAGAGTTCAGATGGGAAGGAAAGCAATTAATCCGCCAGGGCACGCGAAACAGGATTGGTGGATTATTCAAGAAATTGCAAACAGAATGGGTTTGAATTGGAATTATTCAGACCCCAGTGATGTCTTCTCTGAAATGCAACAAATGATGCCATCATTAAATGGAATTACATGGGATCGGCTCCTTAAAGAGAGCGCCGTGACATACCCTTGCGCCGATGAAAACTCAATTGGGGAAAGCATCATTTTTGCTGATGGCTATCCAACAGAATCTGGTCGAGGGAAGCTCGTTCCCTGCGATATTCTTCCGCCCGACGAACAACCAGACACAGACTTTCCATTAATCCTTACAACTGGACGACTGTTAGAACACTGGCACACTGGAGCTATGACAAGGAGAGCCAGCGTCCTCGATGCTATTGAGCCGGAACCATTTGTTCATATTAGCCCAACAGATCTTGTTAAATGGTCCATAAAACCTGGTGAGAAGGTTCGTGTAGCAACAAAGCGTGGGACGATAGAACTCTCCGCCCGAAGTGATATAGGAGTACCTGATGGGGTAATTTTTATACCATTTTGTTATAGCGAAGCAGCTGTCAATTTTCTCACTAACCCAGCATTAGATCCCTTTGGGAAGATCCCTGAATTAAAATTTAGCGCCGCCTCTCTTCAAAAAGTAGATCAATATGTCGCCGCTGAATGATAATTAGAATTCCATTCAAATAACTTGTCAAAAATTGAATTAAGTTTGGATAGTGCACAATGTCTATAACTTATTTAGGCTATTTTTTTATTGCTTTAATAATTGGTTGCGGAGGGCCCGTTCAAGCAGGGATTAACAGCACTTTGGCCAAAACCCTGGGGCACCCATTACTTGGAGCTATTACAAATACTACCATTGCGACGCTTGCTATTTTTATTGTGATGATAACGTTCCGCGTCCCCTTACCTTCTATCAAGACAATTTCCAGCGCACCATGGTGGGCCTGGCTTGGCGGTCTCATTGGTGCCTTTGCTGTTTTCGGCGCCTTAAACTATGCCCCCAAAATGGGAGCTGCCGCTTATGTCTCTGTCACTATTCTGGGCATAGTTAGCGCATCGTTGTTACTGGATCATTTTGGCGCGATCGGATTCCAAAAAAACCCAATTACTGTGACAAAACTATTTGGCGCCGGACTAGTTGTCTGTGGTATGACGATAATACAATTTCAGAGGTAAAATTGTTAAATGATGCGAAACAACTCAGTTCTTGGTGTTCAAAGCTTTCTAGGCTGCATCAACGACAACAGAGTAAATAGGGTTACGATTGGAACCTATTGGATATTAGTCGAGGCAGAACATGGAACTGGATTAGTGGCCACTCCCCCAAACAAAATGTCGAAAGAAACACTCAAGGAGTACCAAAAAAGGTTTGATGGCTGTTCACTTTATCAACTCGCCTTACGTGTAAAATCCGAGGACTTAATCGAACGCGCTATTGGATGCGCTGCGATTAATGCCAACACTAATCAGTATGGATTAAAGTTAACCCAAGATAATGGGCTTAGTCTAAGTCATTATAAAGAAGAAAAAATAGTAGTTGTTGGCCGCTTCCCCAATTTGGAACAAAAACTCCCAACTGCTATCGTATTAGAGAGAAACCCCGGCCCGGGGGATCTTCCCGAGCATGAAGCACCAAACGTAATACCTGACTGCACACAACTCATAATTACCGCATCCACTTGGGTGAATGGCAGCTTACCTAGTTTACTAAAATTAGTCGAGACAGCGCATGTCAGCTTAATTGGTCCGGGAACCCCGTTTTCCCCGATATTGAGACAATATGGAATCCATAAACTGGCCGGATTTTTAGTCCAAGAGCCTGACGAGCTCTCGAGACTCATAAAAAATGGTGCGGGGGTACGACAATTTAAGCATTTAGGTATTTTTGGAGTATTAGAGCTTTAATTTAATTGATTATATTTCACCATCATTTTTAAGCATTTTTATAGCCTCATTAAATGCTTCTGTGGTGAATTCCAGATCTTCCTGTGTGTGGCTAGCACTCAACTGAGCGCCTGGTGAATTATTAAAGTCTACCCCATTAATTGCCATTGCTAAACGAAGCTTAGTAACCAGCTCCTTATCTTTATTTTTTAAATCAGCATACCCTATCTCGTTTGGATTAAATGTTGATTGTTTTATAGTTTGGCCATTTTTATTCATATATAAGTGGACACCAGAAAATGTACCGTATGCAGCCCAAGGAACATTATATTTTTCTAAAATAATATTAAAATTTTCGCGCAATATTGCAGCAGAACTATTTGCTTTTTCACAAGCATCCGTTTGCTCAATAATTTTAAGTGCCGCTATGCCAGCAGCAGCCGAAACGGGGTTTGCATTAAAGGTACCCGGATGCCCAATTTTCTCTCTCCCTTGAGCCGCCGCTCGCTCAAAGTCTAGGTCGTCTAAAATATCTTTACGTCCTGCAACTGCGCCTCCAGGAAGTCCTCCGGCAAGTATCTTTGCCAATGTTGTGAGGTCAGGCTTTATATCAAAGGCCTGCTGCGCCCCTCCAGGAGAACAACGAAAACCAGTAACTACTTCGTCAAAAACAAAAATTACACCCTGCTCTTCTGTAAATTTGCGCACCGACTGGAGAAATTCTTGTGTCATTGGGACCATTCCAAACGAAGATCCCGTAGGTTCTACAATTACAGCAGCTATATCACTATCAGATTTTAAAACGGTCTTAATTTCTGAAATATCTTGGGGGGATACAAGCACGACGTTATCGGCTACGCCATCAATTACCCCCGCCGTAGCTCCCCCGTCAAAATGGCTCGTGTAACCGGCCGTCATATGATCATGCCAACCGTGAAAATGTGTTTTAAATCGTATGAATTTATTCTTTCCGGTGAAAGAACGGGCAAGCCTTAAGGCCATCAATGTCGCTTCCGTTCCTGATGAGGTGAACCGAACACGCTCGGCTGAAGGGACCATCTTTATAACTTGATCCGCCCACTCCACTTCCCGAGGATGATTTGCCCCAAACTGGGTTCCTAGAGACAGAGCATTTTGGACTGCTTTAGTAACATCTGGATGACAATGACCAAGTAATAAAGCGCCATGTCCTCCAAAATAATCTATGTATCTATTTCCATCAACGTCCCACTTATGTGGCCCAAAGGCTTTATCTATATATAAAGCGTAAGGCTTCAAATACCGAGAATCGTGGGCTATACCGCTAGGGAGTAAACTCTGTGCCTCACTTGCTAATTTCTCTGAGCCGGGAGTTTTTTCTATATACGAACCTATTATTTTGGAATTAGACATTATCTGATCGGGCATCGGTACAACCTTTAATATTTATAATCTCTACATAATAACTCATATAGTAATCCAAAAAAGTTTCAAGTCATCAACGCCATTAACCGATTCAAATTAGATTAGGAAAATAGCTGTAAGATCTTAAAATGAGAGGATACCCAACACAGATTTAATCCTAACGCAGACTACCCAACGAACTGATTGCCAGACCTAAAACCCGTTATTTACAAACAAGCTACGCGAAAGATGGACCGTGAAAATATTAACTCTAATTTTGCTTTTTCTGATATAGCTACCCCCATCCTATTCCAAATATTCAGATGATTTGCAATACTACTTTTTTAGAGCTCATTAACATTAAAATCTAAAAATCGTGATGCCCATTTTTGAGATAATTGAAGACAATTTTTTAATTCAATAGTTACAAATATTTATTAATGTAAAATGGATCAAAGTAATGCCAAAGACTCAAAATTCCACGGCGCATACCAGCAACTTTTATGCGGCATTAGGGGATCAACTTATCCATTTTAACGCTAACACTAATACTTCAAAACTAAAACGAAATGCCTCGGTGACGTTTGGATTAAATATTCAGTATGTATGGAGACATCCCGACTTAAGTATTATTTATCTGGTTCTCAGTAATGGCGGTCCAGGAAATAAAGGGACCAGACATCAGCTGAGCGCGTGTAATCTGAACTTAAAAGATGGGAGTATAGGGGATGTTATCAATTCAATCACCCTTCCTTATCGTCCCCTTCATTTATCAATCGACCGTCAAAAAAAACACCTCCTGGTGGCTTATAATAATCCATGTTTTATTTCTGTTCACCAACTTGATCCAAGCGGTTCGATTGGTTCAGCAATAAAACAAGATATCAATCTTGACGGAGGTATATTTGGCCATCAAGTAATGGCAACTCCGGATGGGAAAAAAGTAATACTTGTCTGTAGAGGCTTCGATGCACTGAACGGGGAAATTGAACAGCCAGGCGCTTTGAAATTCTTCGATTACGAGAATGGAAAACTCTCATTTAAGAAATCTGTTTCACCAAACCATGGTATTGGATTTGGCGCCAGACACTTAGATTTCCACCAAAATGGAAATTGGGTTTACCTAGCGGTGGAGAGGCAGAGTGAAATTCATTTTTTGCGAATGAATGAAGATAAAACTGACAAAATTATTGAACAAAAGGTTTCTACACTCTCAAAGAATATTCAATCTGGCGTCCGTCAAGCTGCATCAGCTATTCACATTCACCCCACTGGAAATTTTGTTTATGTATCCAACAGAGCATATTTGGCAGAAAACTGCGGCCCCGCAAAAATAATTCCTAACGGAGAGGACAATATAGCTATCTTTAAAATAAACAAGGGGACAGGTGCTGTTAATCTCTTAGATAACGTCGATACCAAAGGCTCGCTCCCAAGGACTTTCTCGATTGATCCAAGCGGCCAACTGCTAATTGCAGCTAATTCTGAACCTGCCCGTAAAAAAAATTATTTAGGCCAATTAGTACATTTACCAGTTAGCTTAAATATATTTAAAATCGATGTGGATGGCAGATTAGAGCAACGCGAAAATTTAACCTTTCCAAATGAAGATCAGCTATTATTTTGGGCAGGCTTTCTTTAGGACCCAAACGTTTGATAAAGGTACCTTTAAATTAAATGCAACCATCAGGATACGGATTCTCAAATCATCACCCTAGGCTGGTAATTGTCCGTGGAGGAGTGTTACTTTATAAAAAGAAAAAAAGGAGTTGTTGAATCGATGAGTATAAACGGAAAAGCGTATATCGCTGGTGTCTATGAGCACCCAACAAGAAAAGCAGTGGATAAATCCCTAGCGCAATTACATGCCGAATCCGCGTTGGGTGCCCTAGCGGACGCCGGTCTAACAAAAGATGATGTTGACGGTTATTTTTGTGCAGGTGATGCACCAGGACTTGGACCACTGTCTTTAGTAGACTACATGGGACTTAACCTCAAGCATATGGATGCGACAGAAACTGGCGGATCATCATACGTGTTACATGTAGGCCATGCCGCCGAGGCTATCGCGATGGGAAAATGTTCGGTCGCCCTAATTACTCTGGCTGGACGTCCACGTGCCGAGGGGATGGCTACAGGGACAGCCCCAAGAAATTACGGTTCATCCGCACCTGATGTCGCATTTGAGTTTCCATTTGGCCCCACGGTCGTGAATATGTACGCTATGTGCGCACAAAGACATATGTATGAATATGGAACGACAAGCGAACAATTAGCATGGATTAAAGTAGCGGCGTCGCATCATGCGCAGTATAATGAACATGCCATGCTTCGCAACGTTGTAACAGTGGAAGAGGTAGTAAATTCCCCGATGATCTCTGATCCCCTCCATCGTCTCGATTGTTGTGTAATTAGTGATGGCGGTGGCGCAATAATTGTGACCTCTCCTGAAATAGCAAAATCGTTGAAACGGCCCCTCGTAAAAGTATTGGGAGCCGGAGAAGCTCCAAAACATCAAATGGGCGGTAAGATTGATCTAACGTACTCTGGTGCTCGTTGGTCGGGGCCACTTGCCTTTGAAGAGGCTCGAGTAAAACCCAGTGACATGAAATATGCTTCCATTTACGATAGTTTCACTATTACTGTTCTCATGCAATTAGAGGATTTGGGCTTTTGCGAGAAGGGTGAAGGTGGAAAATTTGTATCAGATGGAAATTTAATTTCCGGAACTGGCAAACTACCATTCAATACTGATGGTGGGGGCTTGTGCAACAACCATCCCGCCAACCGGGGTGGATTAACTAAAGTGATAGAAGCAGTTCGTCAGTTACGAGGCGAGGCCCATCCCAACGTTCAAGTACCTAATTGTGATTTAGCACTAGCACACGGTACTGGGGGCTCACTCGGGACACGACATGGTAGTGCTACAGTGATTATGGAACGGGAGTAAATAAATGACTGAGCAAAAAAGAGTGTTCCCAACTCCTGTAGCCGACCCGGACACAGAGCAATTTTGGTCAGCTGCCAGGGACAATAAACTGATGATAGGCAGCTGTAACTCGTGCGGTGAAAAGCATTATTACCCAAGAGGCATGTGCCCGCATTGCGGCAGTTCCAATGTAGAACTAGTCCAATCCTCGGGCAAAGGAGAGATTTATTCTTGGAGTGTCCTAAGACGTGCTGAACCCCCGTTTGCAATAGCCTATGTTACGTTGGACGAAGGACCAACAATGATGACTAATATAATTGATTGTGATTTAGACAATTTAAAAATTGGACAAAGAGTAGAAGTACAATTTTCTGCTACAGAAGAAGAAAATGGAGCCCCTGTTCCAACATTTAAACCTGTTTAATTTGCTTATCGATCAAAAGAAAAACGTCCTGGGCCTTTTCTAGGGCGTTTTTTCATTTAATCCTTCATTTACCACGTTAGCGGCTGCTCTTCCCGCCAAATAACCAAGGCTAACTGCCATTAGCAGACCATTACCCGATAAATATCCCTCTACGCCTTTTCCGGAAACACCGACCGCGGCACCGCCGGCAGCAAAAAGATTGGGTAAAGCACTATTATTTTTCCTTAAAACTCTCGCTTCAGTATCAACCGCAAGGCCTCCTTGAGTATGAAACAAAGCCCCTGTAACTTTCACTCCGTAATATGGAGGGCCATCTAAGGTGCTTGTTTCTTGAAACTTTCTACCAAATGGGCAGCACTTTTTCCCAGTTCTAAATGCCATAATATCATCTATTGAATTCGCGATAATCTTGGAAGAGACACCAATGCCATCGGCCAATTCATCAATTGAAACGAAATATCTGATTGCTCCATTTTCAAAAGCTAACTTATAATCATCAAATTCAAGAGCTAGTTGATGCAAACGTTCATCATAAATATTCCAAGCGATTCCTCCCGGTTGCTGTAAAACTTTTATAGATTGTTCAGAATAACCTTCATGTTCGTTAGAGAACCTACTTCCACTGGAATTTAACTGGATACCACCCTCCATCATTATAGCCCAAGTGATCAAGGCCCCATGAGGGATAGCTACGGATCCGTGACCCTGATATGCTGCCATATTTTCAACGGCAGCACCAAGCTCTAGTCCCCAGTTTACAGCATCGCCCAAATTACCCTGATGCCCAAAGTACATAGCGTCTGCCATTTCTGGAATGTATTTAGACACCATACCAGAATTTCCTCCAAAACCATTACAAGCCAATATTAAACTTTCACAGCCTATATCTTCAGTTGAACCATCGGGTCTTAAAATTCTAATCCCTCGAATTTCACTGTTTTCTGAAGCAAATATATCGGTAACAGTAGCCGAAGTCATAACATCTATACCGACTTTATCTACAGCAGTTACTAGGCTATCTATGAGTGCTTTACCTGTACGTTTAGGGTGGCAATGCATCCGATGTACACTATGACCCGGGTAGAGAAACCCTTCTATCAAGTCAAAGTTTTGTCCATAATTATCCGCTAACCAATGTAACACCTCCCCCGAGACCAGACATGATCTATGAACTAAACGCTCATCCGCCTGCCCTTTATTCTTACGTCTAACATCTTGGGAAAAAATTTCTACATTATCAACCACTTTGGATAGCGCTTGCCACCGCGTATTACATGCGGGGATCAGGCCCGAGGATAAAGCCGTCGAACCGCTTGGGTTTGCATCTCTTTCTACTATTAAAACCTGTGCGCCGTTATCATGCGCCGCCAAACCGGCTATTAAACCAGCCGCTCCTGCCCCAATGATCACCACCGGTACACTTATATCAAATTGACCATTACAACACCGTATGACCTGGCTCATGTTGCGATCCCCGAGATAAACTCCGCACAAGTGGTTATCGTAGTAACCGGTTCTAAGGCTTTTATTGCTGTATTATGTGTGTGAATATCAAAGGCCGCACATCCATCAGCCAGTAAAATTGTAGAGAAATCTCTTACATGCGCATCCCTCAAGGTCGAAGCTACTCCCCCGTTTGTGACAATGCCTGAAAAAATTAAAGTGTCTACATTTATTTTCCTAAGATACCACTCTAATCTACTCATATAGAATGCTGAAAATGCTACTTTTTCTATTTTTGCATTTACTGGATTCAGCAGATCAAAAAGGTCATGCCCCCATCCACCTGACTGAAAATCACCTTTCTTCAAAAATGGTCGCACAGCCTTAAGATGATCTGATATTAATGGTTCCCCATTGCGTCCTGGCACCAAAGTAAAATGAGTAGAAACAATAGGACAACCAACATCACGCATTGCATCTGTTACACCCACCATTCGCCCTGGAACTAACGATATTTCAGGAGATGTAATACCACTTCTTCCATAAGCACCTTCCGGATGTAAAAAATCATTTTGAAGATCACATAAAACAAGGGCCGTTCGTTGTAAATTTAATGTCTTTAAATCTATACTCATGATTTCATCACTATTCGAAAATTTCCAAACTCATCAACTAGCCCAATAGTATCTTGTTCCAAAAAGATCGTTGTGTCTGGTTGCTCAAGAATAGCAGGACCATCAATTGAGGCTCCCACCGGCAAATCAAGTCTATTGTATACAATTACATCTACCCAATTTTTATCAATATAAATTTGGCGTTTCTCTTTTATAGCATCTTCAACCTTTGCATCTTCTGAAGGAGCCAAGACCGATA
>CALIMD010000294.1 GCA_938028645.1 uncultured Alphaproteobacteria bacterium | reverse complement strand
ATGACCAAATCTACAGCCGCCCAATCAATGCCAAGATCTAAGGAGGATGTCGCTACCACTGCTCTTAAAGCACCCTTTACCATAGCATTTTCTACTACTCTTCTCTGTTCAACCGACAGGGATCCATGGTGTAAGGCAACCGCTAAATTCTTGTCATTTACTTTCCATAAGGCTTGAAACACTAATTCGGCTTGTGCACGCGTGTTAACAAAAATTAAGCTTGTTGCATGATTTAAAATCGCACTATATATTTCATGCACAGCATAAATTCCCATATGCCCGGACCAAGGCAGCCGGGAGTTTCCAATTAATATTTCGACTGATGGTTTTTTCGTTGGTTTTGCTTCAATAATTTGGACTGGATTTACTGTTTGAACACAGGATAGATATTCTGCCATCTCCGCTGGATATGGAATGGTAGCAGAAAGGCCTACTCGTCGGGCCTTGGGCGCCCAGGTATTTAATCGCGCCAATGCAAGGGATAGCAGATCCCCTCTTTTAGTTGGAGCTAATGCGTGAAGTTCGTCGATTACTATACATTTTAACTCTTGGAAAATAGTGGGGCTATCCGGATAGGATATCAACAAAGCTAGGCTTTCAGGTGTTGTTAGCAAAATATTCGGTGGTGATTTTCTTTGCCGTTGTCTTTTTGATTGAGGTGTGTCTCCCGTCCGTGTTTCCACAGTAATCTTCAGATTCATTTCGGAGAGTGGCTCTAACAGGTTTCGGGCAACATCAACTGTCAATGCTTTAAGTGGGGATATGTAAATGGTGTGAAGAGAATTTGTGGGATCTGCGTTTAATTCTATAATACTGGGTAGAAAACCCGCTAAAGTTTTGCCACCACCTGTTGGTGCTATTAACAGTGTTGATAGACCAAGCGCTCCACTCTCGATCATTTTGATTTGATGATCGTGAAGCTTCCAACTCTTTTTTTTAAACCAATTCTCTAAAAAGTTTTGTGGCATAAAACCAAATGCCTCTTCGGGATCTCATCAAATACAAAGAAGAAGCCTGTCAATTTACGAGGGGTACCAAGATGGATTACGTTTGTCAGAAAAACTTGCCAGCCCCTCCATGGCCTCGTCGGTTTGCCTCTTAGCCGCATGGGAGGAGACAAGCTCTTCAAAATACTCATCAGTTAAAAGCAAACCGGCATCTTTGAGTGTTGCCTTTTTCGTTTCAGAAGTGGCGATAGGAGCAGCAAGTAATAAATTTTCGATTATTGGTGCTGCTGTCTCATCAAGTGTACCAGTTGGGCAAACTTGATGGACCAGGCCAATATCGAAAGCTGTTTGTGCGTTGAACCTTTCACAGGTTAGAGCATAGCGTCGTGTGTTGCGAGGTCCTATTGCCGCATTAAGTTGCGGTACTATGATACTTGCGATTACACCCCACCTGGTTTCTGTAATGGAAAATAAAGCATCGTCGCTTGCCACCACAATATCACACGATGCTGCTATACCAGTACCTCCACCAAAACATCCACCATGCACTAAAGCGATCGTCGGCTTCATAACCTCAGTAAGACCGCGAATAGCGGATGCTGTTAAGCGGGACACATCTATATTTTCTTGTGGAGATAGTTTTCCTATTTCCTTAAGCCATTTCAAATCTGCGCCTGCCTGAAAATGTTTTCCGTTTCCTCTAATAACAATAACTCTAACCGTATCGTCATTAGAACATGAAACAACAGCCTCAATCATAGCTTTTACGAACTCACCATTATAGGCATTATTAACCTCAGGACGATTAAGAGTGATGGTTGCAACACCGCGTTTATCAACCTCTAAAAGAACGACGGGATCAGGCATAAAGAACTCCTCTTAGATGTATAAATAGCTTTCGATCGGTTTTTCTATTTAATGTTTTTATTGTTTGTAGAGATAAAACTTAATTGTGCTGAAGTGAATAGATATTAAGTAAAAGAAAGCAATAAGTTTTATGTTTTTCGGCTGGCGTCCCAGTAAGTGAACCGATATTATTCATATGATTTATTTTAAAACAGATGACTGAACAAAATGCAAATTGAACGCCGGGTCCGGGCAATTTTAGATTCTGAAGCTGAAGCCATAAAGGCGGTCTCTATAGACGCTTCATATGGTAAGGCGGTCGAACTTATTGAAACCTGTGCGGGCAAGATTATTACTACCGGTATGGGGAAAGCTGGTTTCGTAGCACATAAATTCGCCGCCATTCTAAGTTCGACTGCAACACCTGCTGTTTTTATTCATCCTGCGGAGGCGGCCCACGGGGATCTTGGCATGCTTGCGCCAGGCGATTGTATTGTTGCTTTCTCAACGAGTGGGAAGACCCGTGAAGTATTAGAGTTTATTCAATTAAGTCGACGAATGAATATAGGGTCTGTTGTTGGAATAACTTCACATACAGATTCTGGATTAAGAGAATTATCAGACGTAACTATAAATATGGGCGTAATAAAAGAACCATGCCCATTAGGTATGACCCCAACTGCAAGTATGGCTGTAATGGCAGCAATAGGGGACGCCCTAGCTCTGGTGTTAATGGAGAAAAAATCGGTCACTCGAGAACAGTACGGAATGAGGCATCATGGGGGTTATCTCGGTAAAAAAGCCAGAATTGTTGAGTGAGTGGAATAAACTGCTTGATTAAAAAAAAGCCGCAAGAGTGGTTAAAAGTAACAAAAAACGGTCTTTTTGTAGTCCCGGGAAATTTTTTTATAGATCCCAATGCAGCTAGCGATATGGCGGTAGTAACCCATGCTCATGCAGATCACGCGCGTTCGGGCCATAAAAAAGTTATAGGTACGCCTGAAACATTAGAAATTATGAAAGTGCGTTTTGGCGAAGCATTTAGTCAGTCTCCATATGGACTTGAATATGGGAGGAAATTAGCCGTAAATGATGTCACAATTTGGTTGGTTCCAGCAGGGCACGTTTTGGGTAGTTCCCAAATTGTCATTGAACATGAGGGTACTCGGGTTGTTGTGTCGGGGGATTATAAAAGGCAGCGAGACCCTACGTGTAGTCCATTTGAAGCTGTGACTTGCGATGTTTTTATTACGGAGGCGACCTTTGGCCTACCGGTCTTCAAACATCCAAAAGCGCAGTTAGAGATAAAAAAATTATTAAACTCGATAGATTTGTTTACAGATCGTTGTCATGTCGTTGGAGCCTATGCGTTGGGAAAAGCGCAACGAATAATTTCTCTCTTGAGGGAATCTGGCTATCACCAACCAATTTTCATTCACGGTGCTTTGAAAAAGCTTTGTGATTTATATATTGAGCATGGGGTAGATTTAGGGGAAATTATTACTGTTCCCGACTCGAGAAAAAAAAATGGAAAATTAGACTTGGATGGGCAAATTGTGATCGCCCCACCATCTGCTATTGCAGATCGGTGGGTTCGAAAATTTGGTGATCCAATTATCGTAATGGCATCAGGATGGATGCGAATCAAACAACGTGCCCGTCAACGCAACGTAGATTTACCATTGGTGATTTCTGATCATGCAGATTGGGATGAGCTTTTTCAAACCTTTCATGAAGTAGCAGCTCCAGAAATCTGGGTTACCCACGGAAGAGAGGAAGCTATCATCCATCAAGCAACCTTAGAAGGCTTCAAAGCTAAAGCGCTATCTTTAATTGGCTATGATGAAGAAGGCGCATGAAGTTATTTTCAGAACTACTTGAGAGCCTTATCTATACATCGAGCCGCAACGCAAAAATTACGCTTCTGAAAAACTATTTTGAGAAAGCAGCGGATCCGGATCGTGGGATTGCTTTAGCTGCTTTAACAGGAACTTTGCACCCCCCCAATGTCACGCCAGCGATAATTAGAAAACTTATATCCGAAAGGGTCGATCCGGTCCTTTTTGCTTGGTCGTATGATTTCGTAGGAGATCTAGCTGAGACAACCGCACTCATGTGGCCATCTAATGCTAAAAGCTCAGCGTGGCCAAAATTAAAAGATGTTTATAGCACCCTGATGTCAGTAAAGAAAAAGGAAGTCCCGGGCTTAATCTCCAGTTGGCTGGATGCTATGGATGAGACAGGTCGTTGGGCATTATTAAAGTTAATGGGCGGCGGGTTGAGAGTTGGAGTTTCAGCTCGACTTGCAAAAAGTTCGCTAGCTAAATTTGGTGATATAGAAGTAGCAGAAGTTGAAGAAGTCTGGCATGCATTAGAAGTGCCGTATGAGGAACTTTTTTCTTGGCTTGAAGGGGCTAT
>CALIMD010000293.1 GCA_938028645.1 uncultured Alphaproteobacteria bacterium | reverse complement strand
ACTATTGTTCCCGAGTAGGGACTGGGGATGGGGTTGCTTGTGTAGGGCATTGAATCCGCCGACGAATAAACGCTTAAAAGCATGGGTCTTGAACGATTTGATTTATTTGGTCTTGAACTGTGAATCGTTCGGCAGTTTAAGAGTAAAACGGATCCTGCAGGACCGGTATGTTCTTTCGCGAGGTTCAAATTGAATTCTTTTTCAGGAATACTTAAAACCCAATTTTGATTTTTATCATACATATTGAATAATGGTCCCTTATGACTCTTTTTTATAGTCACCATTGGGCCTTGATCGGATGTGCAATCATAGAGAAAAAGGCCCAATGTTACCGGGCTATAATCGGTATGAGGCCACGACTGTATATCCTGGTGCCAATCAAATTTCGTGCCGCCATTTGCCCATTTATAATTGAGCTTTGAATGATGGTACTTAACATCAGGCCCAACCACATCCGCTGCGAGTTGTGAGCTTATCTCACTCGAAATGAAATCCCAAAAGGTATTATGATGATCGACAGGGCTCGATAATCGTTTCAATCGGGGATTATCTCTCGAATGGCCTTCTTCCAGGATGTATTGGCCATTGGACTGCTTTATTTTTCTGCTGCGTTTTATAATCTCATCCGAGGCTCTTCGGATCTTTTGCAACCATGTTTCCGAAACGATGTTTTCTATAAGAACGGCACCGTCTTTAAAATATTCCTCCTTTTGCTTGGAAGTAATTAGCAATGGTTTTTCGAGGCGTATTTTATCATCCAGCATATACAATGTCCCGCTCAACAAATTCTATGATCGTATCAAAGGTATTATGAGGCCCAAGCTGAATTCTCTTATTAAATTCTTTTATTTCTAGACCCGCATTTCGTAACAACACATTTGTATCAATAATATTTGAGACACTTATCTGAAACCCTGCAAACTTTGGCGTCTGTGTGTTCTTTGATGTTCCGGGCCCAAACCGCTTTTCAAAAGACGCCGGATTCAGTAATGAAATTAGCCCATTTGGTAATTTTACACCGACGTTTTCCCCGTCATGAACTATAGAATCAGAGCCATGAGTAGCTTGGAAAAAGGGTAGAGAAGATTGGGGCTCGTCGGCTAATATAATAATTTCTTGTATTGTGTATGCTGTATTAGAATGGCTTTGATATTCGGGCTTCCAAAAATGTTCCGGAGCATGTTGCTGACAACAGAAGAAGGTCATATTTGGTGTTTCTGGATTAGTTAAAAATGCCAGGGAAAATCCAACCGTTACACTGGTTCCATCAGGTAGTTTGGCTTTCCGCTCAAAATCAACATTTTCATAGGTATGGAGACCTGAAGCCAAAAATTCCTCTCTATCACGTCGAGCATCGAGGCTCTGAAATACCAGCGAACTCATACCCTCTTTATAGGACAAGAAATCTACATTAGCTTGGGCAAAACTATATTTTTCTCTGGTATGAGGAGGAACCAGAGATATATCATTTACACTAACTATTTCGATGAAATTACCATTAAGTTGAACAAGAAAATTTTCTGTCCCAAAAGGATGTAATGCTTTTGGCGTTACTTTAAAACCCATTTTTTCAAAGGTTTTGCGAGCTTTTTCTATTTCATTGACAGCAATTACAACGTGATCAATGCCCCGCATCACTGTGTTCCTTTCCCAAATTATAGCTCTAATATCCGCCTCGATTAGCGACGCCGCCATCAAGATTGATTGTAGTGCCTGTCAACCAAGAGGCACGGTCAGAGCACAGGAAAACAACCACATCTGCAACTTCCTCTACTAACGCAGGCCTATTAAGTGGCATGCCCGAAAAATAATCCTGCCATCGATTCTCGTCGCCTTTTTCGTCCTTTGCACGGGTTTTGAGCATTGTGGTGATGCGCTCGGTTTGGACTGCCCCTGGACAAACGCCAAGAACGCGCATTCCTTCATCAAGGGCATGTGCGCCCATGGCGTTTGTAAAACCGATAATGGATGCATTTCCTGCCGAACCGGCTATATAATTCCGATCAACACGGACACCTGCTAATCCAATAATATTCATAATCACGCCCCCACCACTATCTTTTATGAGGGGGTAAAACCGACGCGTCATATTGATATATCCAAAAACTTTAAGGTCCCAAGCCTCGCGCCAAGTGTGTTCATCAATTGCTTCAATATTGCCTGCTGGAATGGCACCGGCATTATTGATCAGAATATCTATATTTGAGCATTTCTCTGCAAGGGTATCCACATCCGAGGATCGCGATAAATCCAATGGGTGAACACTAATATCAACAGTGTTTTTTGTCTGAATTTGTTTCTTTGCTATTAAAAGATCTTCCTCTGTTCTTGACACTAGATGAAGATTACAGCCTTCAGCTGCGAACTCTTTGGCGCAGGCTAAGCCAATACCCTTTGAGGCTCCGGTTATTAGAACGGTTTTATTTTGCAGATTTAGATCCATTATTTTTCCAAGCGTTTTTACCCGACTTGTATGATTGTGGTTCTAAATATAGCTATTTGGCAAGTAGATAAGATTAGAGAACACAAATCGGCTGGCATAGATTAATGTTCAATGAATTTCTTGTTCTCGATTATGGCTTACTTCAAATGTCATGTTTTGTCCGTCTAATTGGGACGGCACTGTTTAAATAGGAAAATCGTCCATAGGGGCCATCCTATTCTCTTAATTAATATCGCCTGATACCGCTCTTAAATAAATTTTTTCATAATCATCTGCGCTTAAAATTATAGGATTGGTGGACGCGGATGGGTCTTTTTCGGCTGTTTTCCCCACAATTGGAGCAGCTTTTTTCGATAAACCAATTTCGGATAGTTTATGCGGAATATTAAGCTCTTCCCGAAGTGAGAGAATCCATTCTAAAAAAGCTTCAAAAGTTGATTTTAAACCAAGGCACATCGATAGGTATTCAATGTCCTTTTCGATTTTATGCCTATTCGTCACGAGAACATAAGGCATGAGAATAGCGTTTAGAGTACCGTGATGACTATCAAATAAACCACCAATAGAATGTGCTAAGGCATGCATTGCCCCTAGCCCTCTCTGGAAGGAAGTTGCCCCCATGGTTGATGCGATTAGCATTCTCCCTCTAGCCTCTATATCTCCGCCATTTTTGTATGCTTTAAGCAGATTCTCGGAAATTAAGCGGCATCCTTCAACTGCTATCCCGCGCGCCATAGGGTGGTCAGCAGGA
>CALIMD010000292.1 GCA_938028645.1 uncultured Alphaproteobacteria bacterium | reverse complement strand
TTTGTTTCAGCAACAACTTCAAACATCTCTGGAGATGGACTTCGCCAAAAATTCTGGGGAGGTGTTGATCGGGTTTCCCTCAGGCCTTTAATTTCGCCATTATTATCAATAAGTAACCATGAGATGACTAATTCAGAAGGTTTATCAAAATACAGTTGTTGGTAACCATTAGCCGTAAGGGAGAGGGAAAGTCTATTTGAAGATCTAGAGCTAGCCACCAAGCCGCGACGCCTCAATGAGCTTGCCATAGCCTCCGCAAAAGCATCACCCACCCATCCTACTGGGCCTTCGATGCCTTTTATTAGTATGCCAGTGCTATTGGATGCGATTGGAAAGTTCGTTATTCCATTATTTATTGTTTTTTTCTGAAAGGGTTGAGGAATTGATCCACAGCTACTAACCAGCGAGTGAAGTAATATAATGCATGCGGCTAGGCTAAAACGCACGTAGCGAGTCCCAGAATAATAAAGGTAAGAATAAGAATGTATAAATGTGGCACTTATGTTTGATCTTCTATCATAATATTACAATGGTTGAGAGTAAGCGACCGTAATCTTCCTCAGCGTTGTGACAGCTTCGCCGGTAGCTGTAGAAGTTTTTTGTGTCTTGGTAAGTATCGCGTTCTAATTGTAATATTTTTTCTATGCCAATTTTAGACAACCTAGACTCTATAAAACTTGGTAAATCAAACATGAAATGATTTTTTTGTTTACTTGGTTTGAAATACTTAACGTTGCCGGGGTCCGAGTCTAAGAAGGTTTTTGGAAATTCAGGACCCACTTCGTATGATAGAGGGCCTATTGTAGGACCTATTGCACAAGATATCTCATCAATTTGTGCTCCCTGTTGCATCATTCCAGAGACTGTCGATTCAAGAATACCGCCAATTGCTCCTTTCCAACCTGCATGCGCAGCCCCAATAATATTATTTTTTCTATCTGCAAATAAAACGGGGCTGCAATCAGCAGTTAAAATACCGAGGGCCACTTTGGGAATATTTGTAATAAGACCATCTCCAACATAAATGCTCTGATTTCTATTTTCATTGGTGATCGTAATAGCTTCCGATGAATGTGTTTGATGGCAAGTAACTAGTGCTCCACTTGGTAGAGAGAGAGCGGCCATCGCTTTAGCTCTATTATTTAAAACGGTTTCTTTATTGTCTTTAGAGCCGGTTCCGCAGTTGAGTGATTGGTACATACCGGAGCTCATACCTCCCTGGCGAGTGAAGAAAGCGTGCTTAATACCCGCTCCAGAAAATTGTTCTATTTGAAACAATTCAAAACTTTCTATTCTTGTAATTAGACGCCATATACAGAAATAATATCCCAATAAAAATCATTGGAACAGAGAGGATTTGTCCCATGGTTATATTGTTGAATATAAACCCTAAGTGTGGGTCAGGCTCTCTAAATAACTCCACAAAGGAGCGGAATATTCCATAACCCAATAGAAATAAACCTAATAATGTACCGGGAAAAAATCTTGCCCTGGTCATATAATTTGTAGCCATTAAAATTATAAATAAAACTAAACCCTCCAGAAAGGCCTCATAGAGTTGACTGGGATGCCGTGGCAAAGAGCCTCCGTTAGGGAAAATAATTCCCCAAGGGGCATCTGTGACGCGACCATATAATTCACTATTGATGAAATTAGCTATTCGTCCAAAAAATAGGCCAATTGGTGCAACGCAAGCTAATATATCTGCCAAGTAAAGGGTATGAATATTGTTGCGTGATGCGAATACAAAAGCAGCAACGATCACGCCAAGAAAACCACCGTGGAATGACATTCCTCCACGCCATATCATAAAAATTTCCAAAGGGTTTTGCAGAAAAAAACTGGGAGAATAGAAAAAAACATAGCCTAAACGTCCACCTAATATGATACCTGCTGTTACATACACCAAAAGGTCTTCGAATTTTTTTTGGTTCACGTCAATAGGTCCTCTTTTTGCCAGAATTATGCAAAAGCGCCATCCTAATAATAAACCCGCGATATATGCCAGCGCGTACCAGCGAACTATCATAGGGCCTATTTGAAATGCAATTGGATCTATATCTGGGAAACTTAGCCCGGTTAACATAGAGTTTACCTATATGGGTTATCTGTTGATAAAAAATTCTTGACGTATTTTTGGACGCCGTCTTCTAATGATGTAAATGTATTTGTGTATCCCGCAGATTTTATCTTGTTCATAGAAGCTTGTGTGAAATACTGATATTGATCACGCAAATGAAGTGGGGTGTCTATGAAGTCAATTTTGGGTTCTCGTTTTAGCGAATAATAAATGGCTTCTACAAGACTTTTGAAGCTCCGAGCTTGTCCTGTTCCAACGTTAAATAGGCCAGAAATATCTCGGTTTTCATACAGCCATATCATTATGTCTATGCAATCTTCTATCCAGATAAAATCGCGGCTTTGCTCACCATCATTTATTCCTTCTTTATGAGACTTGAATAATTTAGCTGGCTCATTTCGTATTATGCGTGGATAGATTTGTGCAATTAAACTACTTTGCGCTCCTTTATGAAACTCATTCGGACCAAAAACATTAAAAAACTTCAAACCTGCCCATTGGGGTGGATGAGCTGATCCATTTAAAACATCATAGTTGACCAGTTTATCAAAAAGGTGCTTGCTCCAGCCGTACGGGTTCAGAGGCTTAAGCTTTGACAGTTCTATTGGATCAAAATCATCATTAAATCCATTTTTACCATCGCCATAAGTAGCGGCAGATGAGGCATATATAAAAGGGATTCTGTGTTTGGTGCACCAGTTCCATAAGCTGAGGGAAAGATTAAAATTGTTTCGTAATATAAGATCTACATCTTTTTCTATTGTCGATGATATCGCTCCAAGGTGAAAAACATATTCTATTGATCCGTCGTTTTTGGAGAGGTATCTATCCAAGTTTTCAGGCTCAATAATTTGATGAACCAAGTGGTTCGATAAATTTTTCCACTTGTCATCTATACCCAATCTATCAACAACCGTTATTTTTGGGGCTCCAGTCTTTTGAGACAAGGCTGCTACGAGGTTTGAGCCTATAAAACCTGCTCCGCCTGTAATTAAAATCATCCAACCTCTCAGATTACTTCTTCCTAAATTATCGAATTGCCCAATGTTCCTGATACTTTAGAAAGAAAACAAAAATTTCTGGTATATTTTTACATAAAATTTGTAGAAATCATTCTATATAATAATTTATGAGACAAGCAAACTGTTGAGGGATAACAAATATGCAATCTAACAATCGGATTTTGGGCGACTTAGCTCGTTTAGCGAGTGGGGCGATGTCCGCCGCAGCAGGAGCTCGCGATGAAATGGAGCAAATGCTCCAGTATCGCTTTGAACGTTTTCTAAATGACCGTGGCTGGATCAGTCGTGAGGAGTTTGACGCTACTACCGAAATGGCTCAAAAAGCCAGAGAGCAGCAGGAGTTAGTGATGGGACGATTGATCCAGCTCGAAGAGAGACTGATACTATTGGAAAAGGCGAAAAAGCCGTTAACCCGTAAGCCTAAAACACGCGTTAAAAAGGAAAATAACTAGAGTATTTTTTTGTAATAGAATTTATAAAATTGCGCTAAATAATGTGTGTTTGGGGTTGACACGCCCAATACTTATGAGATTACTACTATATGTTGTATGCTGCTGTACAAGGAGTACTACCGAGTTTCAATAATTTAAAAATTTCCGGGTACAGTTAGAATTGTGTGGGTGCCGAAAAGGAGCTGACCAATGTCTCTGAGTTATGTAGATGAAAAAACCTCATCCAATAACCCCTTGGAGTTGCTTGTGGAAATCGTTGGTGCCAATGAATGGGCTTATGAACGTTCTGGTTCGGACGAGCTGGCGGTTGAAATTAATGGACGTTGGTGTAACTATCGTCTCTTTTTTATTTGGCAAGCAGAAATTGGTGCACTGCATTTTTCTTGTGTTTTTGAAACTAGGATTCATCAGGAAAGCTTCAAATCTGTCTATGCTCTCCTAGCGGCTATCAATGAAAAGCTTTGGCTGGGACATTTTGATTTGTCTTCTGAAGATGGGATGCCCATGTTCAGGCACACCCTCTTGTTGAGAGGAGCAGGCCCTGCCAGTGTCGAACAACTAGAAGATTTAGTAGATATTTCTGTTAGCGAGTCGGATCGATATTATCCTGCATTCCAATTCGTAATCTGGGGAGGTAAGACACCCAAAGAGGCGCTTGATGCGGCATTAATTGAGGTTGTTGGAGAAGCTTAGAAATGACATCATTGATTTTGGTGGGTTGCGGTAAAATGGGCGGCGCTATGCTGGCTGGCTGGCTAGAGACTGGCTTTGTAGATGAAGCTATATACGTCGTCGAACCTAATCTGACGGCGATAGAACAGTTTGCGAGTG
>CALIMD010000291.1 GCA_938028645.1 uncultured Alphaproteobacteria bacterium | reverse complement strand
GGTATGCAAATGGCGGTAATCGAAGCCGCAAGGAACCTTAGTGGAATTGATGGGGCTGGATCGACGGAATTTGGAAACTGTGATCAGCCAGTTGTCGGTCTACTGACAGAATGGATAAAAGAAGGGGTAACAGAAGAACGCCACGATAAAGATGATTTGGGTGGAACTATGAGACTGGGCGCCTATGACTGTGATTTGATACCAAGTTCTCGAGTGCGGGATATTTACGGTACTGATAGGATCAGTGAAAGGCATCGTCATAGGTATGAAGTCAATATTGATTATAAAGAGAGATTGGAAGCGGCAGGTCTAATTTTTTCTGGAATGTCACCAGATAAAAAGCTGCCAGAAATTGTCGAAATACCTGATCATCCATGGTTTGTTGCAGTGCAATTTCACCCGGAATTAAAGTCGAAGCCGTTTGATCCCCATCCGTTATTCAAGCATTTCGTAAGTGCCGCAGTATACCAATCGAGATTAGTTTAAAATGTTGTCTCCAACTAGACGCATTTCAATCGGATCAGTCGATGTGGGAAACGACTTGCCTATGGTTCTAATTTCAGGTCCCTGTCAAATTGAAAGTTTGGAGCACACTCTCAAGATCGCCGCTAAGTTGGTGTCTGTCTGCGAAAAACAGTCGATTAAGCTTATTTTTAAAGCGTCATTCGATAAAGCTAATAGAAGTAGTATTTCTGGAAGAAGAGGCATAGGGCTGGAGGAGGGAATGAGGGTTCTTCAGCGCGTTAAAAACGAATTTGGCTGTCCTGTGCTGACAGATGTTCATGAAAAATATCATTGCGACATCGTTTCTGAAGTGGTTGATGTTATACAAATTCCTGCTTTTCTATGTCGTCAAACAGATCTGATAATTGAAGCAGGAAAAACGGGTCGAGCAATTAATGTCAAAAAAGGACAGTTTTTAGCTCCGTGGGATATGAAGAATGTAGTTGAAAAGCTCGATTCCGTTGGGAATGAAAATGTATTATTGACGGAACGCGGGGTCAGTTTTGGATATAATACGTTAGTTTCAGATATGCGATCTCTTGTTCAAATGAGGACTACAGGCTGTCCTGTAGTATTTGACGCCACACACTCTGTGCAGCAACCGGGGGGACTTGGTGGATCCAGTGGGGGTGAAAGGCATTTCGTGCCTGTGCTAGCTAGAGCGGCTGCAGCCGTAGGCGTAGCTGCATTATTTATCGAAACACATGATGACCCTGACAATGCCCCCAGCGACGGGCCTAACATGGTCCCAATTGAGGAGATGTCAAAGCTTTTAAATACCGTTTGTGAAATAGATACAATTTCAAAGAGAGACCTGTTGTTCGATACAAAATTCTCATAAAATTCCTTTTGTTTATATTGATAAAACTTATTGCATTAAAATTTAAAATTGGCCGATTAATAGATTTGGAAACAGAGTATGAACGCGATAGTGGATATAAGTGCGCGAGAGATTCTCGATAGTCGAGGGAACCCTACGTTGGAGGTAGATGTATTGCTTGAGGGCAATATTCGAGGCAGGGCGGCTGTCCCATCGGGCGCTTCGACCGGTGCTTACGAAGCGTCTGAATTACGAGATTTGGACTCGTCGCGATTTGGAGGGAAAGGGGTTTTAAGGGCAGTAGAGTCGGTAAATGGGGAAATATTTGACGCACTATCTGGTCTTGATGCATCGGTTCAGATGGATATTGATGAGGTAATGATCGCTCTGGATGGAACAGAAAATAAATCGAGATTGGGAGCAAATGCGATCTTGGGGGTAAGCTTGGCTATCGCAAAAGCATCGGCAAATGTAAATGAGACCAGCCTTTTTAGATACATAGGAGGAGTTCACGCTCACGTATTACCTACACCAATGATGAATATTATAAATGGTGGTGCCCATGCAAACAACGCAATCGATTTTCAAGAATTCATGATTATGCCTGTTTCCGCCGGCAGTATAGTTGAAGCCGTTAGGATAGGTTCTGAAGTGTTTCATTCTTTGAAAAAACTTCTAACTGATGCCGGTTTCAATACTGCTGTTGGCGATGAAGGTGGGTTTGCTCCTGACATAGCCGGTACAGACGCGGCATTGGGATATATATCTAATGCTATAGAGACTGCCGGTTATAAACTGGGAGAGGATATAGTAATAGCATTGGATCCAGCTGCCACTGAATTTTATGATGATGGTGTTTATTTTCTGGCCGGAGAGGGAAAAAAATTAAATTCAGAGGAAATGATAGAATTTTACGCCTCGTTGTGTTCTCGCTATCCAATAGTATCCATAGAGGACGCTCTAGCGGAAGATGATTGGGAAGGGTTTAAGAAGCTAACAGACCAGCTTGGAGATCGCCTTCAAATAGTCGGCGATGACCTCTTTGTTACTAATAAAAATCGATTGCAAAGAGGAATAAAACAGGGGATTGGCAACTCGCTTTTAGTAAAATTAAATCAAATAGGAACACTAACTGAGACTTTGGGGGCTATATCGATCGCTCAAAGAGCCGGTTATTCAACGGTAGTTTCACACCGTTCTGGGGAGACGGAAGACACAACAATAGCAGATCTGGCTGTTGCTGTTAATGCAGGGCAAATCAAGACGGGATCTTTATCCAGATCTGACCGTATAGCAAAATATAACCAGTTAATAAGAATAGAAGAGGAGCTGGGGCCAATGGCAAAATACGCTGGATGGGCAGATCTCCCCAAGGTAACGTGAGCAGTTATTTGCCACTTTTTATTATTTTGTTGCTAAAGTTGAAAGGATTCTTGGTTTGTTCCCGTTGACCGTGAGAATCTCCAGTGATTCACTCTCAACGATCTTTTGGGAGAACGAGATTGTCTATGTTAAAGGATATTCGCTGGAGGTTTAACCATATAGTCGGTCCATTATTTGGCATCCTTTTGTTCACCTATTTTGTTTATCATTCAATACAGGGACAACATGGCATATTAGCATGGCGTCAGCTTGATATTCAAATTACTAAAGCTGAAGCAACTTTTGCTAGTCTTCAAGCGAGGCAAGCAGAGTTGGAACAAAGCGTGATAATGCTGCGTCCTGGTACTCTTGATCTTGATATGCTAGAAGAACAGAGTAGGCGTATGTTAAATTTCACCCATCAAGACGATGTTGTAGTAATTTTTTCTAGCGTTAAGTAGCGTTTTTATTAAAAACGTGCTTCAGTTGCTCCATCTAGGGCATGTAGATAACTTAAAGATGTAATTCAGTTATTCACTTTCCTTGAAACTACTTCTTTTTTGGCTTAAATTTAGTTAATTGGGGTATGATGCTCTACGCTCAAATTTCTAGGGAAAAAGTATGGTAAAAACACCAACTGTTAAATCTTCCAAAAAGACTAATACACAGAAAGGGCGGCAAGTAAAAAAGTCTGCTATCATCTCTGATGAATTGAAGAAAGAGTTGGTTAACTTTTACAAAGATATGTTGCTCATAAGACGCTTTGAAGAAAAAGCGGGCCAATTATACGGGATGGGCCTTATTGGAGGTTTTTGCCATCTTTATATCGGTCAGGAAGCTGTTGTAGTTGGAATGCAGGCGGTCATAAACGGCAATTCTTCAGTTATTACAAGTTACCGAGACCACGGGCACATGCTTGCTTGTGGAATGGACCCAAAAGGCGTAATGGCTGAACTTACAGGAAGAAGAGGCGGTTATTCGAGAGGTAAAGGCGGAAGCATGCATATGTTTAGCCGCGAAAGGAACTTTTTTGGTGGGCATGGAATTGTAGCTGCACAAGTTCCTATTGGCACTGGGTTAGCCTTTGCGCACAAATACAAAGGCGAAGAGGCTGTCTGTCTTACATATCTTGGAGACGGGGCTATAAATCAAGGGCAGGTTTATGAAAGCTTTAATATGGCAGCTTTATGGTCTCTCCCTTGTGTCTACGTTATTGAAAATAATCAATATGGCATGGGAACTTCGGTGTCTCGCGCTGCCGCGGGAGAAACGTTAGCCAGTAGAGGAGCTGCATACGGTATACCTGGATTAGAGGTAGATGGAATGGACGTCTTAGCGGTTAAAGAAGCGGGTAAAAAGGCGGTCCAGCATGCTGGATCAGGAAAAGGGCCATTTATTTTAGAAATGAAAACATATCGATATCGCGGTCACTCAATGTCAGACCCTGCTAAATATCGAACTAAAGAAGAAGTTA
>CALIMD010000290.1 GCA_938028645.1 uncultured Alphaproteobacteria bacterium | reverse complement strand
GACAGGTGGCAAGTGGTGAATAGGAAATGGAGGATAGGTGTAGACGTAGGCGGCACCTTTACAGATGTCGCCATAGTAAACGAAGAAGACGGAACGATGGGGGTAGCGAAAGTTTCATCAACTCCTGAAGATTTCGGGGTCGGTGACCACAAACGCTCTCTCATACCCCTCTGCTGAAAGTATCGACCCAATATCTTTAAGGAGCCCGTTGCCAAAGCGAATCGATGGAGAGGTATTGAAAATGAAGGGCTTTGTGATGTATAAAACTCCATTACGAAAAAATACTATTCAAGGATAATTTAACACAATTACTTCTTTGTTATATAACGAACATTAGAAAGAATAATTCGCTTGTTATGAATTATTGCTAGAAATATGAAGACGGTTTAGATTAATCATCGTGGTCCAATTCGAATAATAAATAATAAAAAATAATGTCTGGCGGCATTGGAGAAATTAGTAAGTGAGTGATAGTAACTATAGAATAGGCATAGACGTTGGCGGCACATTTACTGATATCGTAGCAGTCTCGGATGAAGGAACGGTCATATTTTCCAAAGCGCCAAGCACGCCGGCGGATCCGTCGATAGGGGTTATGGATGCTATCGAAAGATTATCTCATGAGCTTGAGACTGATAGCGCTGGACTGCTCTCCAGAACGGAAAGAATTGTTCATGGTACGACGGTAGCAACCAATGCGTTGTTAGAACGCAAGGGAGCTAAGACGGGTTTATTGACGACAATCGGGCATCGCGATGTCTTGGAAATGCGAGAGGGATTGAAGGAAGATCGCTATAATATGCGGTTAGCTGCACCTGAGACCCTCGTTCCTAGATATTTGCGCCTAGGAGTAAAGGAACGAATAAGGCCCGATGGTTCGGTTCATATTCCATTAGATAATTGTTCTCTTGACGCAGCCATAGAAAAACTAAGAGAGGCAAAAGTCACTTCTATCGCCGTCTGTTATTTGCATGCGTACAAAGAATCAAAACATGAAAAAGAAACACGTGCGCGAATTGAATCTAAGCTTCCTGGTGTCTCAGTTTCATTGTCATCTGAAGTATTTCCAGAGATAAAAGAATATGAGCGGGTTTCAACGACCGTTGTTAATGCCTATGTGCGGCCAGTTGTAGAAAAATATCTGCGAAAACTGGGAGATAGATTAAGCGAAACGGGTTATATGGGGCCCGTTTTAATTATATTATCCCATGGTGGGGTAGCACCAATTGATGAAGCGGTCAGATTGGCTGCTGGTACTGTACTATCGGGTCCCGCTGGCGGCGTTGCAGGGAGCCGTTATGGATCTTCATTAATTGGAGCAGAAAATCTAGTGCCTTTTGATATGGGGGGAACCAGTACTGATATTTCGATGATCGTAAACGGTGAACCTGCACTTTCATCGACTAGAGGAATCGCAGGACAGCGGGTTGCACTACAATCGCTAGATATCGCCAGTATTGCTTCTGGGGGTGGTTCAATTGCCAGAGTAGATAATGGTGGTATTCTTCGGGTCGGACCAGAAAGCGCCGGAGCCGTTCCGGGACCAGCTTGTTATGGCAAAGGTGGCGTTGAAGTTGCTGTAACAGACGCTAGTGTTGTGCTTGGATTTCTAGACCCTAATAATTTTTTAGGGGGAAGAGAGAGCCTTGATAAAGCGGCAGCAGAGGTGGCTGTCGATAAATTAGCCGGTAAACTCTCAGTGAGTAGATCTGAAGCGGCAGAAGGTGTTCACCGAGTTATTAATACCCAAATGGCAGAAGGGATACGGCTTGTTTCGGTGCGCAGAGGCGTTGACCCTCGTAAATTTGCATTGTTGTCATTTGGAGGTGCGGCCGGAATTCATATTACTGAGATAGCGCGTCAGTTAGAGGTTAGACGGGTAGTAGTCCCTCGGACAGCAGCAGTGTTATCAGCATGGGGGATGCTCGCAACTGATCTCAGGTACGAGGTTAGTAGAACACATATAGGAGACGCGGGATCCCTAGAAGCAAACTCGGTTCGTCAGATTTTTTATGAGATGGAGCAGGAGGGCAGAGCGCGTTTAGCCGCCGCTTTTGACGGTGAAATTAGTATAAAGTCGTCCGCCGATATGAGATACGGAGAGCAAATTTATGAAATAGATGTATCTCTGGATGGTATTAATTTTAATAGTCAAGACTTGATGCAAGAAATATCAAATAGGTTTCACGCGCGGCACAATGAACTTTTTACTTACAGCTTGCCGGATCAGGAGGCTGTTCTCGTCAATGGCAGGTTGGCTGTTATCGGCGAGTTACCAAGATTACCAGAAGAGCCTCAAAAAATATCAGGCACGACAGTAGGCCAAAGTAAACAGAGACATATATACTTGTCAGGCTGGCAAAATGTTTCGGTTTTTGACTTAGAGAGCCTTTCTCCTGGAGCAACAGTATCTGGTCCTGCTATAATTGAGGCAGCGACTACTACTATCGTCCTTCGCAAAGGCGATGAAGCGGTCATTACATCAAACTTATGGCTGGATATAAGTGTGGAACGTTGATGATTATCCCGGTGAAAAATTAGTCACACTTCAGCATTATTTTTCCGATATGTTTACTGGACTCCATAAGGGTATGAGCATCACAAGCATTTTTTAGTGAAAACGTTTTATAGAGCACAGGTTTAATTTTTCCTTGCTCATAAAGTGGCCAAACGTATTCGTTTAAGTCTGCGGCTATTTCTGCTTTCTGTTCAACAGTTCGGGGGCGAAGTGTGGACCCTGTCAGAGTTAACCGCATAGTCAACATTTTTAAAAAATTAAATTTCTCAACTACTGGAGGTTGCAGGAAAGCAATCTGACATAAGCGGCCTTCCACGTTAAGACAGTCCAAGTTACGTTGCATATATGGTCCACCGACCATATCAAGTATCACATCAGCACGTCCTTCTGATTTCATTACTTCCACGAAATCTTCTTCATTATAATTAATTGTATGATCAGCCCCTAACTCCTTACACACTTTGCATTTTGCTTCTGATCCGGCAGTGACAACTACTTTTGCACCAAAGGCTTTGGCTAGCTGAATGGCGGTGGTGCCGATACCACTGCTTCCTCCATGAATGAGGATAGTTTCTCCAGACTTTAAACGGCCTCTCGTAAAAACATTCGTCCAGACGGTGTAACTTGTTTCCACAATGGAGGCGGCTTCTTCTAAAGTAAAACCTTTAGGAATTGGAAGGCATTGAAGAGCTGGTGCTGTACAGTATTCCGCGTATCCACCCCCGGAAACTAGAGCGCAAACGTTCTCTCCAATACTTAAATCTCCAACTTTATTCCCTTTAGAAATAATTTCTCCGGCGATTTCTAGACCAGGGATATCCGATGCCCCGGGTGGTGGGGGATAACCGCCAAGCCGTTGCATCACATCGGGCCGATTAACTCCGGCAAACGCAACCTTGATAAGTACCTCGTCTTCATTGGGTACTGGCATTGCTCGCTCAGTCAGTTGGAGACCTTCTGGCGGACCAAAGTCCCTTATTTCTATGGCTTTCATTTTGGCGGGTAATACTGTCATTTGATATTCCTATAATTTTTCATTCAAACCTTAGGCATCTATTCTAGCCCTTTTTCGACGCTCAAGTATTAGCTTATTACTCTCCTCAGATCCATCATGGAATGAACCAAACCATTTATCCATTGGCACTGTACCGTCTCCTCCATAATTACATTCGAAATATTTATGGTGTAAGTAGTGAAAATACCGTTGCCCTAGGGTTAGAGGTTTTTTTTCAGCAAATAGGTATTTATCAAACCCTAAATGTCCAAGCGCCGGCGTAAGTCCTGTTGCTTGCACATGTAAGATAGCGTGAATTGGGTGAGATAGAACTAACCAGTGAATCAGGATTCCACTGAAATAAAGCAGATGTTCAAATGGATGCATCGCCAATCCAGACCAAGGTCCTATATCTACATTTTTATGATGTAATGCATGAACATGTTTGTACAGGAATCTAATATGTAAAATACGGTGAACAATATAAAAATGGGCGTCTCTAAAAAGTGGAATAACAAGAAATAAAATTATGAACCATACAGGACTTGTATTCCAATCCAGAAAGGGTATCAGATTATTTGCGAAGGCCCACATAGTGATAACTTCGTATGTTGTCCAAATAGTACAGCCGCTAAGAACACTGTACAGCATATTATCGTAAACTTGATTACCAAAAAGAAAACGCCGATGTTTTGCTTGTGGCGATCGTTTGTTAAACGAAAACTTTTTTCCTTGAGCGTTTAGAATATAAAAGCGAAAATGCCATCCCCCAAAAACTAAGAACATTAATGCAAGGTTTCGAAAGTATATGGCACTCACCCACTCGATATTGAATGTTTGCATG
>CALIMD010000289.1 GCA_938028645.1 uncultured Alphaproteobacteria bacterium | reverse complement strand
CCGGCCGTAACCAAGAATATAAGTACCTGTCCCCCGAAAAGTAAATGGTCCAGGGTTATTTGCTGTAATTCTTCTAATACCCGGTTCTATAGTCTCTATAACTCCATAAGGCACATCAAAGTTCCGATTAAATGGAATTTTAATACTCATAATCTCCCTCACTCACCAATAATTGGGTTCCTCAGAACCCCTATTCCAGATATTTCAATCTCACAGACATCCCCTGGCCGCATCCAAACTTGTGGATTTCTTCTGGACCCTACGCCCCCTGGGGTTCCTGTTGCGATGACATCCCCCGGAGAAAGCTCCGTAAATGTGGAGATATAATTGATCAATTTTGGAATAGGAAAAATCATGTCAGCAACTTTAGCATGCTGCATTACTTCACCGTTTAAACGAGATTCTACTGTAACATTATCTAGATCCACCAGCTCTTCAGGTGTCACCATCCAGGGGCCAAAGCCACCGGTAGCCATAAAATTCTTACCTGCCGTAAATTGTGTGGTATGTCTCTGGTATTCGCGGACACTCCCATCATTGTAACAAGAGTAACCCGCTATGTAATCAAATGCTTCCTCCTCAGGAATCCGGCGTCCAGGTTTACCAATAATAATCGCCAGTTCTGCCTCAAAGTCCAAAGTATCTGATTCCATTGGTGCAATAATGGCTTTCCCATGGCCTATCTGCGCATTTGCAAATCTGACAAATATCGTGGGCTCGCCCACTTCTCCATGCCCACCCTCTAATCTATGATCATGATAATTTAAACCGACACACAATATTTTGTCTGGATTGGCTATTACGGGAAGATAATTGATGTCTTCTAAAGGTATATCTATTGGTTTTACTCTTAATTCAGCACCAATTTTCTCGAGGCAATTATTGGCTATCGCCGATTTTAAATTTGGAAAGCTTGATGCTGTGTCGGCATCCACCAATACAGCTCCTTCATCTTTCATCAACCCCCACGTCTCTTTTCCATGGGCAGTAAAGCTAGCAAAACGCATATTTATTTTCTCCAATAAAAAGGATCAAAAACCGTTTTTCGATAAATGAAGCCTAGTTAGAAATGAAAACTATTTCCAAAACCCTCGCGAACTCAAAATCCAATCTTCAAAATCTTTATAAATCTCTGGGATATTCTTCGATAATTCGTATCCTGTATCTAATGTGAGCTTTTCAGAAGACATTGTTACCCTATCTCGATCTCCAAATAGGTCTACATTGGCCTGTTCATCGGCATGCGCGAACCTATAGTTAAATTCAGGAAAGGTTTTGGCTAAACATTTACACCATTCCTCTACACTCCAAGGCATGCCCGAGGTTATGTTATATAAATCATGCGTTAAATTTTCTTGATCCATAATAGCGTATAATGCCTCCGCAACGTTGCGACTATAGGTCCAATCCCGGCTTTCCTTTCGGGACAGGATTGCAGTGCAACCAGAAAGTGCCAATAAACTGGCTTGCATTGGAGCGCTAAGAGTATCTCGTAACCCTGTATCGTATTCCCAGGGTCCAAAAATGGCACTCAGTCGAACATTACAAACATTCAGATTCATAAGGTTTCCTAATCGCCGAGTTATTCGTTCACTAGCAAATTTTGATATAGCATAAAGAGTGACGGGGTCCTCTCTCGTTCCGTACTCGTCTAAAACACCATCCCACCCAGTATCACCAAAGCCACCGTCTCCATAAGCAGACCCCGAACTAATATTTATAATGCGCTTAACAGTTCCAGCAACTTTTGAGGCCTTCAAAGAATTAATCAATCCCATTACATTTACGGATAAAACAATCTCAGGTTCTTCCAGCTCCCTCTTTTGTCCCGCTGTGACAGCTGCACCGTGGAAGACACGTTCTATATTGTTGTCTTTTATGATACGAAGGACATTATCTAGGTTAGTTATATCACCTTGAACCGAGCTAAGTTCTCCAGGTAAACTTGAGAACACTCGTTCAGCCTCACTCGGTAATGGTATTTTATCAAAGGCGGTTATTCGATCAGACCGACGTAAACCGGCCTCCACGAGATTTAGACCAACAAAACCGGAACCACCAATAACAAGAGTTGTCATCTGATCAGTGCCAATTTTATTTGACGTCGACAGCTACTTGAACTTTGATCATCTTATCTGGATTTGCTGGTGGTTCACCTCGTTCGATGTTATCAACAAACTCCATCCCAGAGCTAACCTTCCCCCAGACTGTGTATTGATTATTCAAAAATTGGGCGTCGTCGAAGCATATAAAAAACTGGCTGTCACCACTATGGGGGTTTTGAGATCTAGCCATCCCAACTGTTCCTCGAACAAATGGTTCGTCTGAAAATTCGGATCGAAGTTTCTCACCAGAACCTCCAGTACCTGTTCCTGTCGGATCGCCTGTTTGAGCCATAAAACCATCTATAACACGGTGAAACACGATGCCATCATAGAAACCTTCTCTTGCAAGTTCTTTTATCCTATCAACGTGCTGCGGCGCAAGATCCGGTCGCAGGTCGATAACAACACGACCATCTTTGAGGTCTATATATAATTGATTTTCGAGGTCCTTTGCCTCTGTGCTACTCGCAGTCATGATAAAAAACAATGCTCCAACTAATGAAAATAAACGACCCATGCTTCACTCCAGGGATCAAGGTTAATAATGAAATTTACACAATACTCACGTGCAATCAACGTGCAAGCTCGAAGAGCGATTTTACGTTTATATATTTTTCGAGATGGTCTGCTAATTTGTCCAAGGTGCTCTCAACTTCCCAATTGAAATCAATAGATTTTTCTTTTTTAAGTCCGAGGTTGTTTAGGAATGCGCGTCTAAAACTATTCGATGCAAAGATACCATGAATATAAGAACCCATTATGCGTCCATCGTGTGATAATGCGCCGTCAAATTTAACTTTCCCATCCTCTTCAAATCGTATTATTGGTCGATTGCAGTCAAAGCCACTAGTTTTACCAATATGAATTTCGTAACCCGATATATCAGTATCGAACATCGTATCTTTACCCTTGACGCTCGTAAGCGTTTTTTTGGAAGTTAGAATAGTTTCAACATCTAGAAAACCCAAACCATCAACCTCTTTTTCCGAGCTTTCGATGCCCATAGGATCGCTAATTTTTTTTCCCAACATCTGATATCCACCACACAGTCCTAGAATACTTCCGCCTCGTCGCACATGGGAGGCTATATCTATATGCCAACCTTGCTCTCTTAAAAATATTAGATCACCTATGGTAGATTTAGTACCAGGTAATAAAATCATATCTGCATCTACCGGAATTACTTCACCTGGCCGAACCAAAATTAAATCTACGCCTGGTTCCATTCTTAA
>CALIMD010000288.1 GCA_938028645.1 uncultured Alphaproteobacteria bacterium | reverse complement strand
GTTTAGCAGATCAAGAATAGTTGCTGTTCCAACAATATCACAAATTGAGTCCCAGTCGGCTATCTCATGAAAATGAACTGCATCTATCGATTTACCATGAACTGCTCCCTCTGCTACAGCAAGTCGATGGAAGATATCTATGGCTCTTTCAATGACAGCCGGCGGCAGTGCGCTATTGGACAGCCTATTGCAGATATCCTTATAATTTCCAGTAGAAAAATGTGTATTATTTGCGTCGCCAGTAATAATTAATTGTTTACCCATAATACTCGAAGAGGATGCAGGCTTTAATTCTAGAGACCAATCCGAAGGAAGGCCAGTTTGCCGTATCGCATCAAAAACTTTCGGCTTCAATTCTGGCCATGCATCCAACATCGCCGCAATAAACATGTCACCAGCTATTCCACCAACAGGATTTAGATGAATGAACATTTATACAATCTATCCATCGCTGGAAAAAAATGGGATCACATACGGCCCCTCGGGTATGACAGCAATTTTATTCTGCTTATGACGAACGAAACTTTGTTCTATGCATTTTTGCAAATTGTCGACTTTATTAACGCCTGTGGCTAACCAATCTTTATCACTTAACCCTTCCGAATAAAGATAGATTGAGCCTACTTTCATTGGTTTTAGTTGCATTTCTGTCTGCCATTCATCGATATCTGCATATTGTTTTTGCGAGATTGTATTTAAAAAACGCGATGGCCCCATTTTCACTAAACGTTTTTGAGCAGCAACAAACTCCTCAGACCCCATCCCTTCTCCACAATTCGAAACAACAATTAAATCTCCACCCTTATCCAATATATCAAGAGGCCCCACCATCCCCTTTACAGTTTGGTAATAAGTGAGGTCAAGCGGATGCCCAGCACAACTTGTCAACACTGTCTTAAAACGTCGAGGAACCTTTACCTCCGCATATTTTCGAATAAAGGCAACCGCCTCTAAATGGCTAGAAATTATCTCACCAAAATTAATAAATGATACATTCCTGAATTCATCGATTACTACATTCATAGCCAAAGCACCACCAACCATTTCTACTATCTCGAGTTGGTCTTCATGCAGCGGATTACCGTCTAAATTACAATTTGTGGCTAACGGATCCTCCATATATCGAGATGAGTGAAAAGTTGTGATAGTTTCCGCGTGAGCAACACCGGGGGCAATAACCTTACGGCCTCCAGAGTAACCAGCCATAAAATGTGGCTCCACCAAACCGGTGACAATCTTGACGTCCGCACTTACAAATCTTCGATCTAAAAGTATGCGGTTCCCCTTTTTTGTTGTTCCCACCTCGATATGGGCACTGTCATCGCGAGCAAAATGATTTTCAACTTTTGTATTTTCTAGCACCCAAGAGTCACCAATAAGTCCCTCCAACTCTTTACCCTCATTCGGCCGATGCAAACCTGTTGCGATAAGAATAGTGATTTGTTCCGACTGAATTCCTAAAGTCATCAGCTTGCTAATAATTGGCCGCAGAATCAGACTATTAGGGACCGGTCGCGTGATGTCACATATCAAAATGCAAGCAGTTTTGGCATTTTTTGCATGGTTTTTTAATATGGCAGAAGCTTTTGAATTTGACAGGGTTGACTCAACAGCAAGAGATGAATCCGCCAAACTTGGCATCCTAGGCTTTCTAATCAGCGTGACATCTGAGGTTTCTGGCAAATCAACCGATAGTTCACCCCGCCCATAAAGAAGCTTTACATTACTCATACTTGTTCATTCATATCTTTACGATCACTCTCATCCAAGCAATAACCTAGTCTATATCTTAACCGTTGATAGTAAAAATGAAATTTATTAATGTGGTCTACACCTTTTAGGTGCCTCATAAATAGAAATATTTTCACACCTCTTACCAAAAAACTCAGCCATAAAACTAATTGGACTCCTATCATATAAATATTCGCTGATCACGGTTGGAGCCAAAAAAGCCACAGGATTGGACGAGCAACTCGTTAGCCCAAGAAAAACTAATGCACAAAAAACCCTCAACATATTTGATCCTCATAAATTTTTAAAATCTGAACCAAATGATACCAAGCAAGATTCAGACCAACTGGCATGGGTTTTGCTTCATATCATTTTGAAATGCGTATCATTCATGGTGCGTTGGCTAAAACTAATTTTTTGAACGGATAGTAATTATGGGTTTTACATGGAATTCTAGTAATTTGGCGGCACTCGCCGATCCTCATTTTATAGACAAACTTGGACACTACGTTCATGGTCACCAAACTGCAAACTATACCTTCTCAATGAATGTAATGGGCTACCAAGCCATGTATTACACCGCCGAATTTGAGGAAATTGTCAAACATGAGAGTAACATAGAGGCTTTAAAAACTGAAGTTAAGCAGGTATGCCGTGGTATGTTCGGTAAAACAGGAACTGACGGCTGGGAAGTAAGTTTTAGAGCAGAAGCTTTAATTCGAAACGCCCTTAACTCTGATACACACCTTCCGTTAGGCGAGATAGATTATGCTACAGACTTAGTTTATTCAAATACAATTTTGTTTTCACTACAACAAACGGGGAATAAGATATTCGAAGAATGGGCAAGAAATGTAGGTTTAATCGAAACTTTAGAGGACGAACCAAAAATCCATA
>CALIMD010000287.1 GCA_938028645.1 uncultured Alphaproteobacteria bacterium | reverse complement strand
CAATTAGTATCCATTCCCCCCATACTGAGGAAACCCGCGGAAGTATTAATAAAGATCTTCTTAGTAGAATGAAACCCAAGGGTATTGTTATAAATACTGCACGGGGACCAATAGTCAATTTAGATGCGATGTATGAAGCACTTAAAGAAGGAACGCCGGCGGGTGCTGCATTAGACGTATTGCCGACCGAACCCGCCGACATCAACCACCCACTTATAAAAGCGTATATGGATAAAGAAGAATGGTTAAAAGGCCGTTTGATGATCACACCACATGCCGCTTTTTATAGTCCCCCAGGGCTCCATGATTTAAGATCAAAAGCTGTTGCGACGGTAGCGCAACGATTAAGCGATGGAACTACACGAAACTGCCAAAATCTTGAATTTTTAGCTAATTAAATGACAGTTCCAGCCAAAATAAATATTATATTAGACACGAAATTGTGGAAAATTTAGATACTTTGCAACGCTAATTCTCTGAGAGCAGATTTTTGAATTTTTGTTCCATTGGGGCTGGGGGTGGTTGGGAATGTATCAACTGGAATAATCTTTATTGGTACTTTAAAACCAGCCAGAGTCTGTCTGCAATACTCTATAACAGTGGTTTCACAAAAGGCTATATTTTTGTTTGATAATATAAAAGCAACCGCCTTATTCCCTCTATCTGTCGCGACGGAAACTACCTGGGCATCCTCCACCATTTCATGGCTGCATAGATGCGTTTCAATTTCTAATGGATTAACTAGAAAACCGCCAAGTCGCAGGACATCGCCCATTCTACCTAAATATGTGAAGGAACCATTTTTTGATACAGTTCCTAAATCTCCTGTCCTAAGAAAACCATCTTCCGTAAAAGCAACCATAGATGCTTTCACATCACCGAAATACTCTACAAAAATATTGGGGCTCCATATTTCTAACTCGCCCTCTTGCTCAAAACCCAATATCTCTTGGGTATCAGGGTCTCTCACTCTTACTTTTGTGTTTATGTTAACAGGAAACCCACCACCAATGGTGCGTATATTTTCGGCATCTTCCATCTTTCTTAACGAGAAAAATGAAAACACTTCGCTCATACCAAATGGCGCCACAAGCGGGATACCTCGTTTGAAAGCTGTTTTAGGAAAATCGGCCAAAGCCGAGTTGAATGACGCATAAGGACAGACCCGAAGATCAGGGAATGGGATTTGTGCATCATTTGTTATACGAATTCCCTCTTCCAAAAGGCGAGAAAACATATCATCACCACCAGCGGCATGGGAAACCTTGTAATCGATTATAAGGCGTGCACTGTCTGAAGCTTCAAAAATTTCTGGCATAACACAGGGCACCGCTGCTCGAATAGCGGCCATAAGAAATACAAATCCAAAAACACCACAAAACGGTAATGACTGTAAAACAACAGTATCCATTTTATTCATTTCTAAAATTCGAGCGACATCTTCAGCGTGGGCTAATACACGTTGTTGGTTATGCAGAACAAATTTAGGAAGACTGGTAGTACCAGAAGTATTAAATATAACGCAGCCGCTGCCTGGTTCACAAAGCGATTGCTCCAATAGACCATGAGTAACGAGTGACCCATAATATAGTGTTTGAACATTTTTATTTTTGTATAAATCTCTTCCATCACATTGAATAAGAGCTTCAACGCAAGAAAATAAATCTGGCTCAATGTTTTCAATGATATCAATATGATTACTTCTGCCCAATTCAGTCACAAAAGCAACTACCTTTGGCTTAACTCTTCTCAATACATCTTCGATTTCAGCACCACGAAACCTGGTATTCATCGAGACGAGGATGGCTCCCAATTGACCGCATGCCCCCAATAACCCCAAATATGCCCTTAAGTTAGGCAGCCAAACCCCAACACGGTCACCGGCCCCCACTCCAAGCTTGGCAAGTCCCCGGGCCACTCTGCGAGTTTCCAGTTCTAATTCAGCATAAGTTATTACTTCATCGTTAAAATAAATTTTTGCATCACCCGCCACTTGGGCAGCATTCTGAAATAATTTGGGGAATGTATTGAATGTCATTTAATATATCCAACAAATCAGCGTATCGACACACACGGTATATATTTTAATCAAGCTAGAATAGTTCAAAACATATTTAATCTAATAGGGTGTATACTTATTCCAGCAAATAACGTTGCCATTTTGGCAAAACAAATGCAGCTCTATGGATCTCCGGGTCATAATGTTTCCCAGTAAAGTTTAAAACGGGCTCTCGCAGACAAATATTATTATTACTATAAATAAAAAATCCGAAGTCAGCGCCCGGGAAAAATGGAATATTGGTCCTATACATATCTATTTTTGGTAGAAATTTCTTTCGACGCATGACATTTATCAAGTTCTCGCCGCCAGTACTTTCCTCTTGTAAAAAATGGCTTCCTTCGTTTGATATGAAAATACTATCAGAGTCTAATATCATTCCCTTTTCTGAAACAATCTGGGTCAGCGCCGAAATAAACTGTTCTGTAAATAGATTAGCAGAAGGCCCTACTGGCTCGGTCAAATCCAGTATTATTAAATCAAATAATTTTTTATCTATAATTGCTGTGTCAACAAATGACGCAGCATCTTCTATTTCAAGCGAAACTCGAGGATCGTTATAATTTCCCTGAATACCAAGAAACTTGTTTGATAACTCGATTACACGGCGATCAATTTCGACCATCGTTACCGATTCCACGAAATCATGCACTAATACTTCCCTCAGAATTCCACCGTCACCACCACCAATTATAAGAACGGAGGCTTGTTGATGCCGATACCCCAGAAGCGGAACATGGACTGCCATTTCGTGATATATAAATTCATCGGCCTGACAAGCCTGAACATAGCCATCTAGAACCATAATTTTCCCAAAGTGGTCGTGTTCCAGAATTTCAATATCCTGATACTTACTTTTTTCTCGATGGAGAGATTGTGCGTTTAGCAGCAAGGAGACGCCAAATTCACCAATTCGTTCTTTCCACCATTTTTTTCTAGCAACAGGCACGAATTCAAACAATATCAACGGCTGGTGCCGCAGCACCATAAGCCGTATATCCACCATCTATTGGTATCACGGCACCATTAATATAGGAGGCCAAAGGCGACGCTAAAAACATCATGGCATTCCCTACCTCTTCCGGAGCTGCCAGTCTTCCTAATGGTGTTCGTCTTTGAAGCATCTTTGGATCCAGTTTACCTGTATCAATAAGATTCTGAACCATCGGCGTTAAAACGTAACCTGGCGACACTGCATTAACACGAATCCCATGCTGTCCCCATTCACCCGCCAGAGTTTTTGTGATTCCAGCAACGCCATGCTTAGAAGCTGTATATGCATTGCGATACGGCAACCCGACTAATCCTGCAATAGAACTGATATTAACAATAGCGCCGGTGCCTTTCTCAAGCATATCCGGAGCAACTGCCCGACAAGTCAAATAGGTTCCCGTCAGGTTTATATCAATAATTTTTTGCCATTGATCAATATCTTGTTCCAAAGTGGGCAAGACCGTATCAGAAACACCTGCACAATTAACCAAGACGTCTATAGTCCCAAGTCCCGCCTTTGCCACAGTAAATATCTCGGAGACCGACCCTTCATTAGCAACATCACCTGGTGCCGCAACATGTTCATTGCCAAGCTCTAAAACCGCTTTCTTTGTCTTGCTTTCGTCTATATCGGAAATAGCTACGCGCGCGCCTCTGGCAACAAATAAATCTGCCGTTGCTCTGCCAATACCACTCGCCCCTCCTGTTATGAGCACCCCTTTTCCGGAGAAGTTAAGCTGATCCATCGATCTTCCTTTCAAATAGATATAGCGGGCGGCAAGTGAGCTGTCACTTTTGGAATATCGTCATTAAACTTTTCCACTTCCACCAAAGTGGAAAGAGCAGTTGGCCCCTGAGCAAGACATGACGTTCCCTGGTCCATCGTTAAAACGTTCGGGTTTCCGTGTTTACACAAAGCGCCAATTTGTCCGGGGACCACTGGATCAAACCATGCCCCAGTGGCTAATTGTATCACTCCGGGCATAACATTTTTACTTAAATTTACGCCAGCGAGACAACTGCCGCGCTCGTTGAAGACTCTCACGACATCCCCTGTTTTGATACCTCTACCCGCCGCATCCACGGGGTTCATTGTCATAGGTTCACGATCCTTTATTTTGCTTCCTTTACTTATCGATCCGCTATCAAGTTGACTATGTAATCTTGTGCTAGGTTGATTAGAGATAATGTGCAGTGGAAATTTTTTGGCAGTTTTTCCACCTAACCACTCAAAAGGCTCCATCCAAACTGGATGTCCCGGACAGTCATCATATCCAAACCCGGCAATAACATCCGAAAAGATCTCTATTTTTCCAGATGGAGTTGCCAGCGGATTATTGCGAGGATCTTTTCTATACGCCTCAAGTAGTATCGTTTTATCTTCAGCTTTCAGTATCTCTTTTGGACCCGCATGCCAGAATGTGTCGAAATCCGGAAGTTCGAAATTTGCCTGGCCAGCTCTTTGACGCGCCTGGTCCCATAAATGCCGAAGCCATTCTTCTTCATTTCGACCTTCTGTAAACTCCTCAAAAAAACCAAGTCATTGAGCTAAACCGGAAAAAACATCATAATCATTTCTACTCTCACCGACTGGTTCTATAGCCTTGTGCATTGGGGTAGCCATAGGCTCCCATTTTGTCATCATAAGGTCGTTTCTCTCCAGAACAGTCGTAATTGGAAAAACTATATCAGCGTGGCGCGCGGTTGCAGTCCACCATATTTCATTGACGATGACGCATTCAGGCTGTCTAAAGGCGTCGACAAGGCGGTTTAGATCCTGATGATGGTGAAATGGATTTCCTCCTGCCCAATACAACAAACGGATGTCGGGATAAGTTAGTTCCTCTCCGTCGTAATTGAACTTTGATCCAGGAGATAGCAGCATATCAGCGATTCTAGCTACTGGTATAAATTCCTCTACCGCATTTACTCCTTGGGAAAGAGCTGGCCATTTAAAAATTTTTACTGGGTTACCGATACCATTCTCACATCCATAACCAATACCAAACCCACCGCCGGGAAGACCTATCTGGCCCAGGAGCGATGCAAGAACCACTGTCAACCAAATGGGCTGTTCTCCATGGTCACTTCTCTGAAGACTCCAGGCTGTGGAGATCATAGTTCTGCATTGTGCCATGCGTCGCGCCAAATCTATAGTTGTTTGGGCAGGCACCCCAGTTATTTGAGCCGCCCATTCCGCATTTTTGGGTTGGCCGTCAGTGTCACCATTTAAGTAAGGTAGAAATTTTTCTAAACCCGTCGTGTGAGTTGAGATAAAGTTTTTGTCATAGAGTTCCTCGCTCACAAGTGTATAGGCAAGTGCCAACATCAATGCCGCATCAGTATTTGGCCGTATGGTTATCCACTCTGGGTCAAATATATGGGCTATATCGGTTTTTAATGGGCTAATATTAACAAACTCGACCCCTGCATCGTAACAAGATTGCATTCCTTCATGCAAGGTATGCCTTCCAACTCCCCCTAAGTTAACTTGCGCATTTTTAGCCGGCAAACCGCCAAATGCCACGAATAATTCACAATCAGAAGCTATGGAGGGCCAATCAGTTGCCTGCTCATGAATTATATCTTTCATCTCGGCCACGATGTGTTTAAGCGTTACTTCCGCGGCCGCATGGCTATAGCTATTCTTATGCCGAACATAACCGCCTGCCAAATTCATAAAACGATGGATTTGGCTTTGAGCGTGATGGAATCTTCCAGAACTGGCCCACCCATACGAACTAGCAAAAATTGATTTATTACCATGCTTATTTCGCACACGGCCTATTTCGCTCGCTGCAAGATCTAATGCTGTCTCCCAGGAAACGGGGACAAAGGCTTCGGCACCCCTCTCATTTTTATTTGAGCTAAAACCTTTTTCTAAAAAACTTTTGCGGACCATTGGCCGCCGTATTCGGGCTTCATCATCAATAGCATCAACCATACCAGCCCCTATTATTGATGGGGCTGGATCGTCCGGATAATCGTTCAACCGTTTCAGGCGACCGTCTTCAACCTCTGCATCGTACGTGCCCCATTGTGTCGCGGTTGGAAAGTGCTGGGTTAGTTCGCTATCTACTGACATAAAGTTTCTCCAAACCAATCTTTTTGGCTTATATACCTCTTACACGATCATATAAAAAACGTCATTGATATTCGATAAACCGGATGCCTCTAAATTGAAAAAATCAACATAAAACACAACCACAGAATTATTTAATGGTCAGTTGACTGATATTTCTGACAATGCCATACACTGTCTCGAATAGACTTAAAATAGCCATCGAAATAATATGAACTAACTAGACAAATGTCTACGTTTCCTGGGAGTAATCTATCATGCCTGACGCCTGGACCGCAGAGGCTCACCGCTTGTTTAAAGAATTCAATATAAAGACCGTAGGATATGTCCCCGATGCTGGACTTACCGATTTGATCAATTCATGCGAGGCCGATAACGATATCAATGCCGTTGTGATGACAACAGAAGAAGAAGGCATAGGCTTATCAGCTGGAGCCTGGTTAGGAGGCGATAAATCAGCCGTTTTGATGCAAAGTAGTGGCGTGGGAAATACTGTAAATGCGATCGCTTCGATCATTACTTCTTGCCAATTTCCCTTGTTTATGATCGTTACAATGCGTGGTCAATATGGAGAGTCAAATCCATGGCAGATCCCCATGGGACAGGCCGTAGCCCCAGTTCTGAAAAGTTTAGGTGTTCATGTTTTCGAAGTAGAAACCGATAAAGAGGCCGCGGAAGCTATTGAAGCAGGTTTAAAAATGGCTTTCGTTTCCAACGCCGCCGTCGCGGTTCTGATTGGACAAAAATTAATTGGGGCAAAATCATTTATCGCCGACGTAGCAGAAGAGGTAACTCATGTCTGATTTGAAACTAAATCGCAGTGACGTCATGAAAAAAATCATGGCCGTCAGAAACAATGCCCTTGTAATTACTGGCCTTGGGTCACCCGTTTGGGATCTTGCAGCTTCTGATCATCGACCGGACAACTTCTATAGCTGGGGTGGCATGGGCTGCGCCATATCTATGGGATTGGGTTGCGCACTTGCTCAATCAGATAAAAAAGTCTGGGTGATTACAGGAGATGGAGAAGCGTTAATGGGACTTGGCTCTCTCGCTACAGTTGCGGCTCAAAGACCTTCTAATCTTGCTGTTATAGTACTGGACAACGAACATTATGGAGAGACGGGCATGCAGCGTACGCATACGTCTCATGGAACTGATATTGCTGCAATCGCATCCGGGGCTGGCATACAAACGACCATGACCGTTAATAATCCAGAGACACTAGAAGGGCTAACAACGGCGCTAACTTCAGGGTTATTACCTATGGTGGCGGTGATTAAGGTTGCTGCTGGCAAGCCTAACCTAATCCTACCCTCACGAGATGGTGTTTATATAAAAAATCAATTTAGGCAAGCTGTCTTGGGAGCCACTGAAGCGATGCATTCAAGCTAACAACTACAGGATGATTATATCGAGGACCGATACTGTTATCGTTGTCGGCTTTCTAATTTTAGTTCAAGGAACTGGAGCGCTAGCAGGATTTTGGTTGCCTGCGATAGCGCCAGAAGTTGGCCAAAGCTTAGGGCTGAGTCCCTCCTTGATCGCCTACCCTGTTCTGATTTTATATATTTTTGCTATGATATCCAGTTTGATGGCTGGGGGAATTGTACGGCGCTTTGGAGCTTGGAGATCTTCACAAGCCGCCCTCATATTAATTGGGGTATCCCATCTCATGTTTATGAATGGGTCTTTATTATTCTTGGCATTGGGGTCGATAATTCTTGGCGGTGCTTACGGCCTACTGACACCGCCGGCGTCTCATTTACTCACAAAAATAGTCACTTCTAAAAATAGAAACTTAATTTTTTCTATACGTTTCACAGGGGTCCCATTAGGAGGAATTCTGGCTGGATTACTCGCACCCTCCGTTGCACTTGAATATGGCTGGCGCGAAAGCATGATCGTTACGATTGTTATATCACTAGTCATTGCCACTTCTATGCAACCTTTCCGGAAAAGATGGGACATAGATAGACTAAAATCGGCAAAAATTTTCAGAAATCCGATCTCCGATATCTACCTTGTATGGAAGTTATCTGCTCTCAAATGGGTTGCACTATCTGGATTATGTATGGGTGCAATACAAACAACCCTTACCACTTATACAGTTACAATGTTGGTTGAAGATGCAAATTACACTCTAATAGCCGCTGGCATCGGCCTATCCGCCATTCAATTTGCGAGTGTTTTTGGACGTGTTGGGTGGGGTTGGTTTGCCGATCGAATAGAAAATGGCTTGACTGCTTTGATGATAATAGCCGTAATTGCAGCATTCTGTGCAGTATTAACAATTTTTTTATCACCAAGCTGGCCGCAAATACTAATTTATTTACTCTGTTTTTGTTTTGGTTTAGTCGGAATGGGATGGAATGGGGTGTACGCCAGCGAAATTGCAAGGCTTTCGCCTCCGAAAGAGGTTGGAAGAACGACTGGAGCGAGTTTCTTTATTACCTTTTCAGGTGTTTTTTTAGGCCCCGTTGTTTTCGCCAGCGCCTACACAATAACTGGAACATACAGTACAACATTCCTTGTTACAGCCATTATTGGTTTTTGCAGCTTCATTTGTATTTTTAATGCAAAAAAAGCGTTATGTCATCATAGCCTCTAAGACTTGTTTTCTATTTGGTATCGGGCTTACGGCACCATAACCTTGCACCGAAATCCCTGCAGCCGCTACAGCAAACCGAGCCGCATCAAAAGGACTTTCACCTTGAACCATTCGAGCTAGAAACGCGCCTGCGAATGTATCCCCGGCCCCACTGGTATCAATAGCATTCACGTTCAAGGCTGGAATATGCTCTGCCCTGCCTTCAAATATTATTGTTGCCCCTTCATTGCCACACTTCAACGCAAGTATTTCTGGTTCGAATTTTAAAAAAAATCTAATTACATCTTCCTTATTGTTCAATCCCGTCAATATTTGAGCCTCATCAAGACTGGGAAGAAGAATATCTGCCTGAGCTGCTGTTTTATTAATAACAGACCGTGCTTCTTCGAGACCCCAGAGGTTCAAGCGTCAGTTTGTATCATATGAAAGCATTCCTCCATTTTGTTTAACAAGATCAATGGCATCAAAACTCGATTCCCTTGCTGTAACACTTATTGCTTGGGAAATGGCAGAAAGATGCAAGATCACCTCACCTGATAACAGGGCCCTTGCATCACTAGTCAACGTCATTTCACTGGCAGCTGACCCTTTTCGATAATAAGTAAAATTTCTCCCCTCTGGTGCAGGCTCTATAAAATAAATCCCAGTGGGGGATCCCGGGTTAATAGAGATATTAGACACATCAATTCCCTCTTTTGACCATATATCCATGGCTACATTTCCAAATTGATCATTTCCAACAGATGATAAATAAGCAACATTCGCACCTTGTCTTGCAGCCGAAATAGCACAATTCGATGTGTCGCCACCAAGTCCTCTAATGTATAACGCCTCACCTTTTTGGCGTTCAACACGAGTGAACTCCACCATTGCTTCTCCCATGCATACGATATTTTTATTATGAGAATTCATTGCTATTCCCCATTTCTATTTCGCGCTTTAATCATCTTAGCTATGATTTACAGGATATTGTTTCCAAGTAGTCTAACTTTATTGTCACGACCTTGCTAAGATATTATCCAATCGGAAAACATCGGGAGTATCCGTTATGGGGACTAATGACTTAACAGCCCAAGATCTTAAAAAATTAGTAGAATGGGATACGCCAACTATTTGTAATGGTTTGGAGCATCTCAGCGCAGAATATAGAGTAAAGAGCTTTACGGTAGAACAAATGCAGTGTTTTGATCCAAGTTTGGCACCTATTGTTGGTTATGCCAGAACCGCAATGATACGCTCCATGAGTCCCCCTCAAGGTAGCCCAATTGAGATCAGAGAAATGCGGGCCAAATACTATGAAACGGTAGCCGCTAAGCCGGCACCTTCTATCAGCGTAATTCAAGATTTGGATCCTACACCTGGTTTTGGAGCATTTTGGGGCGAAGTAAATACAGCTATTCATAAAGGACTTGGATGTCTAGGCGTCGTTACAAACGGTTCTTTTCGTGATATCGATGCCTGTGCCCCTGGTTTCCAATTACTGGGTGGCAAAGTTGCACCAAGCCATGCTTGGGTTCATTTAGTTGACATCGAGTGCGAGGTGAATATTTTTGGGATGGCGGTTAAGCCTAATGATATAATCCATGCCGATAGACATGGTGCTGTTGTCGTTCCAGATCACTGCGTGAAACAGTTACCGGATGCGATCGATTTACTTACGCGCCGAGAAGCGGTCATCCTAGATGTTGCGAGATCACCAGATTTTAATGTTGAAATCTTAAAAAAAGCAATGGCGGACTCCGCTGAAATACACTGAGGATTGAAAATGTCTACCAATACAAATAAAAAACGTGTCTTAGTTATCCAACCACTGCATGCCGCGGGTATGGCGATGTTAGAACAAAGAGATGATATTGAAATCATCCAATGTGACTCACTAGATGAGGATGTGATCGCAGACGCGGCTAAAGACGTTCACGCGATGACTGTAAGGGCGGCTAGAATCACAAAACGCATCATGGATGCAGCACCCGATTTAATGGTTGTCTCTCGACATGGCGTCGGTTACGACGCAGTTGATCTGAACACACTTACTCAACGAAATATACCATTATGCATCGCCGTTCACTCTAATATGATATCGGTAGCGGAACAGGCCATGGCACTGTTGTTAGGGTTGGCCAAAGATATGTTTTATTATGACGATGTAACACGCAGAGATGGTTGGCCTAGTCGTTGGCCTACTCGAGCGGTTGATATTGACGGTAAGAAGCTTCTCATTGTCGGTTTTGGCAGAATTGGCAGTCAAGTCGCAAAGCGAGCATTAGGATTTGACATGAAAGTTTACGGCTACGACCCGTATATTGACCAAAAAATAATGACAGACGCAGGCGTTGACCCGGTGTCGAATTATAATTCCGTCTTGGGTGACATGGATGCGGTTGCTATACACTGCATGAAAACAACTGAAACCACCAATATGTTCTCTACTGAACAATTTCAGAAAATGAAATCTGATGCGTTTTTAGTTAATTGCGCCAGAGGAGGAATCGTAGATGAAGATGCATTGCATTCGGCGCTTATATCTGGGGAAATACGTGCTGCCGGGTTAGATGTCTTACTCGATGAACCCTCGTCAGCGGATCACCCATTATTTAAACTTAAGAACATTATATTAAGTCCCCACATAGCTGGAGTGACAGTCGAATCTACGCAGCGAATGGCAACCCAGACAGTTGACAATGTATTACGCGTTTTCGACGGTAACATAGACCCAGATTGTGTAGTGAATAGTGACGTTCTAAAATAACCAGTAAATTGGATTGGGAGAAAATAATGAAAAATAGACTTCGAGAAACGTGGAACTCAGGAAAGCCAGCTCTAAATGGATGGCTTGGAATTCCCAGTACATTTTCAGCGGAGATCATGTCTAAACAAGATTTTGATTCCATTACAATTGATCTACAGCACGGTTTAACTGACTATTCAATAGCAGTGCCGATGATGCAAGCCATGTCAGCTAGCGATGCTACAATGTTATGTCGAGTACCATGGCTTGAGGCTGGCATAATAATGAAACTTCTTGATGCTGGGGCAATGGGTATCATTTGCCCTATGATCAATTCCGGAAAAGAAGCAGAGGAATTTGTGGGTGCAACACGTTACGCGCCCCTGGGATATCGCAGTTCCGGACCAGTTCGGGCTGGTATAATCTATCCTGATTACCACAATCAAGCGAATGACCAGATTATAAGCATGGCTATGATTGAAACAGAAGAAGCTGTTACAAATGCCGAGGAAATATGCGCTACACCTGGTCTAACGGGGATATACGTTGGTCCAAGTGACTTGGCTATATCGATGGGCGAAGGACCCGGACTTGACCGCAAACCCGGTAAAGTCTACGACGCCATACAGTACGTTTTAAAGATAGCGAAAAAGGCAGGGATTCGTGCCGGATTGCATTGTATGGATCCTAACTATATTAAAGAAATGTATGCAAGTGGGTTCGAATTTGCATCCCTTTCAAATGATGTAAGGCTTCTAACGCAGATAGTATCGTCCCAAATCAATGATGTAAGATCGTAAAGGGTTCATCAGAAAAATGACACCACCGTTGAAAAAGAATGATTCAATCTATGTTCAAATTGAGCCACTGAAATCTATTGTAACAGAAACGTTTAAACATAGCGGTTGCTCCCCTGAAGAAGCTTCGAGGATCGCTGTAAGACTATCAGGCGCAAATTTACGTGGACACGATAGTCACGGTGTAATACGCGTGCCTAGATATGTGGATTACCTAAAAGAAGGGAAGCAAATAGCAGGCGTCACTGCTGAAATCATAACAGAATCAGATATTCTGGCCGTTATAGACGGTAAATTTGGATTTGGGCAGACTGTAGGAGAACAGGCCGTCGATATAGGAATAAAAAAGGCCAAAGCAAATGGTATTGCAATCACTGCCCTTCAGAATGCAGGACATCTAGGACGAATAGGCGATTGGGCTGAACGTGCTGCTGCCGCAGATCTTGTATCCATCCATATGGTAAATGTTCGCGGAAGTCTGATTGTCGCGCCATTTGGAGGGATCGATAGAAGGATGAGTACGTCACCCTTTTGTGCAGGTATACCTTTGAATGATGGTGAAGATCCAATTATTTTAGATATGGCAACGTCAGTCGTTGCAGAGGGGAAAGCCCTGGTAGCCTTGAAGGGCGGAAAACCATTACCAGACGATGCGATCATTACCGATTCTGGGGATGTAACTGGTGATCCCAAACCTTTGTATGGAGATACGAACCAAGGAGAGTTTCCAAACCCTAGTAATGGCCCGGGTGCGTTGCGCGCTTTTGGAAATCATAAAGGATCTGGATTAAACTTTTTAATGGAGATGATGGCGGGTGCCTTAACTGGATCAGGATGCGCCGGAACATTAAGCGAACCACAGCGACGATTTTGCAATGGAATGTTCTCTATGTATTTTTCTCCTAACGCTTTTGGGCATTCTGACAACTCTTTCGTTTCTGAGGTGAAGGCTTATGTTGAGTTTCTAAAAAGCTCTCGTCCAACAGAGGTCGGTGGGGAGGTTTTGATCCCCGGAGAAAAAGAAAAACAGGTTATGGCCGAGAGACTTAAGTCCGGGTTGCCTTTAGCTCCAGAAGCCTGGGAAGATATTGTCAAAACAGCCAGGAATTCAGGAATGAAACAGTCAAATATCGATTTGATTTTACAATAGCTAGTAATAGTTTTCTGGTCGAAGGTAGTTCGTATCGTTCTACCGGAAAGCAGACTTTTTATTTAGCCTGCTTTTTCTGTCTTTTTCTCCATATCCATGGCTTATCAAATCTATACTGCCAAATCCCCTTTTCAGCCAATCGGGCTACTTTTTCTATCCCTAGATAATCACTACTTTCTCTTTTATAAGCCATTGCCCAGCCAGATCGGACGACCATAGAATTCAGTATTTTATCGCCTAGGTAACAAAGTGCGGTAGTGGTTCCATCTTCATTCTTATCGAAGTCAACGCAAGTTAAGGTTTTACGACGAATTGTCGCTTTGAGTGCATTTTTAGCTAGAATGCCACAATCAATTGACCTTCCAGTTCTAGTTTCACAATGCTGATTTGTTTCGGGTGCATCTATACCCCAAAGTCGAACCTCTATTTCTGATTTGTCTTCTTCATTTTTTAATCTCAAAGTATCTCCAGAGATAGCTATCGCACGACCGCTGATTTCATCCTGAGAGAATGCATCTATCCTAGGAAAGATTAATGCAACCAAGATAGCAAGGATTGATATAAAACCCCTATTTGCCATTTAAAACCTCCACGCAATGAATCTTTACATTCATAAAATATCTAACCCCTTTTTTCTAACAGGCGGTTCAAATAACTTGTCGAGTTCATCAAGGGTTGCACTCTCTAGTTTCATAGTCCAAGCGTCTATATTCTGGCTAACGTGCTCAAGATTACTGGCTTTAGGTATCGTAATAGTGTCACTCTTCCTAATGCTCCAAGCGATCGATAATTGGGCAGCAGAAACGCCTATCTCGCTTGCTAAAGCTTTTAACTTTTTATTTTCCAACAAACGGCCTTGCTCTATCGGAGAATAAGCCATAATTGGAAGCCCCATAGATCTGCACCAAGGCAATAGATCCCACTCGATGCCACGTCGACTTAAATTATATAAAACCTGATTTGTTTGACAGTTTTTACCCTCTGGAATTCCGTATAATTCCTGCATGTCGCTTGTATCAAAATTACTGACACCCCAGTGCCTGATTTTTCCATCCGTCTTTAATTGTTCAAACGCAGAAACCGTACCCTCAAGTGAATGATTTCCTGGCCAGTGGAGAAGATAAAGATCGATACTCTCTATTTCCATTCTTTGTAAGCTATCCTCACATGCTCGCATGGTTCCATCAAAACTTGCATTATGAGGAAGGATTTTTGAAACAATAAACACATCATCTCTACGGCCCTTGATAGCCCTTCCAACAACGCGCTCGGCACCTCCACGGGCGTACATTTCCGCTGTATCGATCAATGTAGCTCCTAA
>CALIMD010000286.1 GCA_938028645.1 uncultured Alphaproteobacteria bacterium | reverse complement strand
GATTAACTTTTTATTAGGCTTTCTTGGTGCAAGATTTATTTTTAAAAGATCACTAGAAGATAGTATTTCACTTGGTTTTACAGCAATGTTTGCGAACGCCGTCTTACTCGGACTGGCAATCAACGAACGTGCATATGGATTAGAGAATATTTCTTCGGCATTTGCAATCATCGCAATTCATGCCCCGTTTTGTTATCTGATTGGTATAACTGCAATGGAGATTGCGAAGAGCAAGAACTTAATAATTAAAGATCTAATAATCACCGTCTCTAAAGCAATGTTTAAAAATGCATTAATGATTGGTATTGGTCTAGGATTTGTCGCTAATCTAATTGAATTGAAATTACCAAATGCTTTCTCTGATGCACTTAACTTAATTGTCTTAGCTGCCTTGCCAGCTGCATTATTTGGCCTTGGTGGAGTACTCGCTCGATACAATCCAAAAGGAGATTTTCGATTAATTGCTTATTTATGCTTTTTATCACTCATTATGCACCCCGTCATTACTATGTTAACTTCAGTGAGCTTATTTAATTTATCTGCTGAATATATATATCCAGCCGTAGTTACAGCCGCAATGGCGCCAGGTATGAACGCATTTATGTTTGCAAACCTTTATGGAAAGGCCAAACAAATTGCAGCAAGTACAGTTCTTGCAGGAACAATTATTTCGGTATTCACTGTTTCTGGATGGCTCTTGATTTTAAATTAAAACCCTCTCAAGTTGGCGACATCCCACGCATTCGCTCGGAGCGTCTTCGAAGCATTTCAACAATAGTTAAAAGGATAATGGAAATAAGAACAAGAATTGTTGCTACCGCAAGAATAGTTGGGCTTATTTGCTCCCTTATGCCACTAAACATTTGCCTTGGAATTGTTCTTTGAACCACATCAGACAACTGTAAAACTACTACGACCTCATCAAACGAGGTGATAAAAGCAAACAAGCCACCAGAAATTACCCCAGGTAGTATTAATGGCATCTGAATCTTAAAAAATGTCTTAATTGGTCCCGCACCCATATTTGCTGCAGCCTGCGTTAAAGACTTATCAAAACCTACTAATGTTGCTGTTACTGTTATAATTACAAAAGGCGTTCCCAGAGCAGCATGCGCAAATATCAAACCTAAATAGGTTTTTGCTAATCCTACATTTGAAAAGAAATAAAACAAACCAGATGCAGTAATTACCAAAGGCACAATCATTGGAGAAATCAATAATGCCATGATTGGTCGACGGTAAGGCATCTCTGATCTACTCAGACCAATTGCGGCTAATGTTCCCAATCCTGTAGCTAACAAAGTTGCAAATATTCCAATAAAAAACGAATTCTTTATCGATCTTATCCATTGAGCATTTTGCCACATATCTAGCCACCAGCCTGAAAGCGCTTCAGGAGCAGCCATTCCATTCTTTAATATGTCAACATACCATCTTATCGAAAATGCCTCGCTATCCAAGGCCAACATTCCTGGTGTAAAACTAAAATAAGGTTCTTGATTAAAAGATAAAGGAATTAATATAATGATTGGGGTAATCAAAAATACAAATATCGCCCCACATATGCCTCTGAAAATATAAAACCATAAAACTTCGCTCGCTGTAGCATATGGTGGTAGATTTAATCGATAATCCCCTGAATGAACCCATAAAGTCATTCTCGCAATTATGTAACCAACAATGGTCAATAAAACTGCATAAGAAAACCCAATCACGAAATATCCAAAGATAAAAAATAAAACTGCACCAATAAATCCTGCAAGTAATCGATTATTAAAAAATTGCCTTACTAAAAATGCAAAACCCGCAAACCCTAAGATCCCAACGATAAAATAAGGCAACATTAATTTAAGATCGCCTTGAGCGGTCAGAAATCCAACAACTCCACCAAAAATACCAGTGACTGTTAATGGCAAATAAAGCGCTGGTGTGGGAGGTACGTATCTATAATTCTGAACCATTACATCTCACCCTAATTTCATGTTATCGATACCAACAATACGATCATACAACCAATATAAAAAGAGCACGAATACGAGTAAGACTAATCCCAAAGCAGCTGCCAAATTCCAATTCAAAGACTTTCTCATATGAAAATCAATCATATTTGAGATCATTATTCCATCCTGCCCACCCACCAATGCGGGAGTTATGAAATAGCCAATCGCCAATATAAAAACGAGTAGAGCGCCAGCGCCAATGCCCGGCACTGACTGTGGAAAATAAATCCTCCAAAACGATGTCCAATTTGTTGCTCCCATTGATCTAGCAGCCCTAACATATGACGGAGGTATCGTTTTCATAACAGAGTAAAGTGGTAAAATCATAAAAGGCAATAAGATGTGAGTCATTGCAATTAACGTACCAGTCTTATTATATATTAAACTAAATCTGTCATCATCTGTCGCAAAACCAAAAACCACAAATAAATCATTTAATACGCCCTGACCTTGTAACATGGCTATCCAAGCCGTTGTTCTTACCAGTAGAGATGTCCAAAAGGGCAATAAAACCAAGATT
>CALIMD010000285.1 GCA_938028645.1 uncultured Alphaproteobacteria bacterium | reverse complement strand
TCGGTTGGAGATAGAAAAGTATAGGCGTCTTTTTTATTATGTATTGTTGTCGGAAAATTAATTAAAGGTGGAGGAACTCGAGTTCCTTCTTTTGAAATAGCTAGCTTAGGGGCTTCAACTCCGTTATTGGAAACTTCATCTTTCTTAAAAAACTCAGTAAATAGATTTGGCAGGGTAGGCAGTTGCTTAGTATTAGGCTGAGGATTACTAAAATCTTTTAGCATTAATCTTGCGTTTGATGGTTTTTTAATGACACTCGCTTCGACAACTAAGCCTTGGCGTAACCGAGGTAACGAAAATGTTTTTTCGTTTGTACGTCTATTTTTTGCAATAGGCTTTATTTTAGGGTCTGGCTCCATCATTTGAATCGTCAGGTCAGTGTGATTAGAGTTCAATGAAAGGATAACAGGCATACCAATGCTTAATATTCGAGGGAGTTGGCTCGTGATTTTAGCGGTTATTTTTCTATCATTAACAGAAAAGACTATATTCCCATTGTTCGAGATTTCGGTCACCTGCGCTTTGATCGCTTTATCGGAAAAAGTTAAGTTTAGATTTTCAAAACCAGACAGTATTCTGGCTGCGATTTGACCTTCTTTGAGGGTTGATGGGAAATTTACCGAGGTTGGGAGGATGGGGCTCACGGCGCGATTAAGCGATCAAGTATTAAAATAGCATCTTCGGCGGCATTAGTCATTGGATGGCGTGTGAGTAATGGGATTTGGCTACGTATGGCTTCAGTCACCTTAGTGTCCCTGCGAATTGATCCCAAAAATGGTGGGGAATATCTTAGAAAACTTTCGCAAGCTTTTTTCAATGTTTCGTAGGTTCGTTGACCTTCGATATGACTTGCACAATTATTTATCACAAGTCTTATATCGGCGGATGGATTAGTTTGTATGGACAGTTTTATAAATGCGTAGGCGTCAGTAAGCGATGTTGGTTCGGTATTTGCGATGACTATAATCGTAGCAGCTTTGCCAGAAAGATTGCGCACGGTGCGGTCTATTCCCGCACCAAGATCCATAATAACTTTGTCGTAGTTTTTAGAGAACTCAACTAAATCATCACCCAAATTTATTAATTGATTTTGAGGGAGCGCAGCAAGGTTTCCAGAACCTGAATGTCCCGCTAACACATCAAATTTTCCCTCTTCATATCTCGTCTTTGCTTGGCTCATGGTTAATTTTCCGGAAATCACACCTCCGATATCCCTTTGAGGCATTAACCCTAGCTGGATATCAACATTAGCCAGTCCTAGATCAGCATCAAAAAGCAGAACTCGGGAGCTTCTAAGTGCAAAAGCATGACTTAAAGTAATAGAAAACCATGTTTTGCCCACGCCACCTTTGCCAGATGCCACAGCTATTATATTATCGTTTACTTGTCTGTCTGCGCCATTTTGTTGCCGCATGGTGTTTTCTTTAGCCATCTCATATTACCTCCCGATTAAGGTTTTTATTTATTCAATCGCGAACTTGTATTCTCCAGCAACAAACGTGCCAACGATACGGGGTTAATTGGTCGTAAGCCATCACTTACGCTTGGGCCAACACCGATCCCACAAACACTGAGGTTTCCTCCTGCTGCTGCGCTTAGAACCGATCCGTGTCGTCGTGCTACATCTATCCGTGTAACTATTAGACTTTCTGCACCCAATTCAGAGTACACTTCGGCTAAGTCACTTGCCTCTAGGGGATCAGTGCCGTCAGCTAGAAGCATTATAACTCTGGGGTTAATGGCTTCAATGAGGTCCTGTTGCCTTTTGAAATCGTTTTGTTTGAATGGGTTGCCGCCAGCACAATCTATTATCGTTTGATACTCGGAATTACCTGCCATGATAGCATCTCTTAATGAGGCTGGACTGCTTGCGCTCATTAAGTCTATTTTTAGGATTTTTGTGAAGGCCTCTAATTGTTCAAAACCACCTGCTCTAACCTTATCAGTGCTAATTACATTTACTTTCTTTCCTGCCATTACCGCTCTTGCAGCTAGTTTAGCTGTTGTCACTGTTTTTCCAGCCCCGGGCAATCCAATTAACATATAAATACCTTGGGATTCAGCACCTGGCAGTTGTTGAAAATTGAAAACTTGATCCATTGAAGTCGCAAGCGCTGTATCGACATCCTCTATAGCCAATTGACTTATTATATCCATTATTTGACTAGATATTTTAGGTGGTGTTCCGTGCCGTGTTAGAGCTTCTGTAATTATATCAAAATCATTGGCTTCACTAACCTCATGCAAGTTTTTGGAATTAATGGAAAGTTCGTCTTTGTCTATTGCAGCCGTGACACAAACTCCAGAACCATTATCCGCTTTTTTTGAGGATACAATAATTGCTTCTTCGCCAAAATGTTCTTTAACAATTTTTAAGGCCTCTGTCATAGATGGCGCAGAAAAGGTTTTTAAACGCATTGGCAAAATACTCGTTTGGTTGATTTGTGAGGTGCCATTATATCTGCCCTAGTGTTTTAATTTTAGCTTTTGGATGTATTTCATTCTGAGACATTATTTCAGTTTCGGGTCTAAAGCGTTCGACTATAGATCTAACGAAAGGCCTTATAGCTGGGGATGTTAGCATTACTGGGCTCTCTCCCTTTTCCGAATAATCGTCCATCACTGTTCTAACATTATTTATAAAGCTTTGAAGTTGGCTAGGGGCCATAGAGAGTTGGCGTTCTTCTCCGTTCTCTATAATAGATTCAGCAAAAACTTGTTCCCATTCCGTCGAAAGAGTCACAAGCGGTATGAAATTATCATCGGTAGAATTCTGTTCGCTAATTTGTCTTGCCAAGCGAGATCTTACGTGTTCTGTGATTTGTGTGGCATTGCGGGTAAACGCGCATGCCTCTGAAATTCCTTCAAGTATAGTCGGAAGGTCTCTTATTGAAATCCTTTCCCCTAGTAGGTTTTGCAAAACGCGTTGGACACCACCAACGGAAATTTGATTAGGTATGACATCGGCTACTAACTTTTGGTGTTCAGTTGGTAATTCATCTAAAAGGTTCTGTGTTTCGGTATATGACAATAATTCTTGCATGTTATCTCTGATCAACTCGGTAATATGAGTAGTGATTACCGTGGCTGGATCTACAACCGTATACCCCTTAAATGTAGCTTCCTCTCGATTTTCAGGATCAACCCACATAGCTGGGAGCCCAAATGTGGGTTCTACTGTATCGGTACCGGGTAGATCTATAGGGTTTCCCGAGGAATCCATAACTAAAAGGCGGTTTGGTCTTATATCGCTACTACCAACTTCTATTTCCTTAATCCGAACAACATAAGTATTTGCTGGTAATTGAAGATTATCTTGAATACGAACTTGAGGCATAATAAATCCATTTTCGCTAGCGATTTGTCTGCGAAGTGCCTTTATTTGATCCGTTAACCTATAATTTTCCGTTTCCTCACTAACTAACGGCAATAATCCATACCCTAGCTCCAGCCGAACTAAATCTATATGGAGGGCTGATGATATAGGTTCTTCAGCGATTGGAGCGTTAGCAGCCTCTGCGAGTAGTTTCTCATTTTTAATTTCTTCGGTAGATTGAGCTCTAAAAAGAAAGTAACAGATTATACCAATACAAATCGCTACCCCTATAAAAGGTATCATAGGTATACCAGGTAGTAATGAAAGCCCAACCATCAGAACAGCGGAAAGCATTAACGCCTTGGGATATCCTCCTAATTGGCTAAAAACTGCTTTATCTGTCGAGCCTGTTGTTCCACTTTTTGTAACCAATAAGCCGGCCGCTGTAGAAACAATGAGGGCGGGAATTTGACTTACCAAGCCGTCACCCACTGTTAAAAGTGTGTAGGTTTGTGATGCTTGTTTAAAAGTTAGGTCTTGTTGTGCAACTCCAATTATAATTCCCCCTAGGACGTTAATAAGAGTTATAAGCAACCCGGCCACAGCATCACCTCGAACAAATTTTGAGGCGCCATCCATCGCTCCAAAAAAAGTGCTTTCTGAACTGAGATCTTCTCTTCGTTTTCTTGCTTCATCCTCACTAATTAAACCAGATGATAAATCAGCATCTATAGCCATTTGCTTTCCAGGCATGGCATCTAGACTAAAACGAGCAGAAACTTCTGCGATACGGCCTGACCCTTTTGTGATTACTATAAAATTAACGATAATTAATATTGAAAAAACAATTACCCCGATTACAGGGTTTCCGCTCATCATAAACTGTCCAAAGGCCTGTATCACCTGTCCGGCAGCATCGGTTCCGGTATGGCCATCAGCTAAAATTAGGCGAGTGGACGCCAAGTTAAGCGACAGCCTAAGCATCGTCGCTATAAGAAGTATCATCGGAAATGCATTGAAATCTAGCGGTTTATTTATAAACAAAACTGTCATCATAATCAGTACTGAGAATGCTATGGAAATGCCTAATGAAAGGTCGAGCAACCACGTTGGCATAGGCAAAATCAGCACAGCCAGTATAGCAACAACCGCTAAAGCAAGTGCTATATCGCTCCGCTTGGTGATCTTCGCTAATAAGCCAGCACCATAAGTGTCGAAAGTGGTTTGCTGAGTTGGTGCTGTTTCATTGGAGGTTTCGGACATTTTAAACAATTCTCATTTTTGAGGCAAAAATTTTATTAGTTTTGGCATCTTGATTAATTGTAGAAAATAATTTGAAAGTTGAAAGTATATTTTTGGTGCCACGTTAGCAGAATAAATAATCTACACATAATTTTAATAAATGAGTTTTCATTTAAACCTTTTCCAAGTCGCCAGGTGATGGAACCTGTATCCCTTCATCTGAATATGCTTTTAGTTTGTTTCTTAAGGTACGAATTGATATTCCCAGTATTGTGGCTGCATGTGTTCTATTTCCAAGGCAATGATTTAGGGTATTAATGATTAATTTTTGCTCAACTTCTGCTACGGTTTTCCCAAGTAACTCCTCACTATTATCGGTGGTATCGTTAACTATCTCATTTTTTATTATTGGAGATGGAGCTGTTGCCGCCACCGCTGCGGATGCCAATGGAGATACTGGAGATTGTATTTCATTATTACCTCCTAAAAGGTTCTCCCCTGTAAGTAGGATAGCTGTGTCATCTATCTCGTCTCCCGTAGCAAGCAGCACTGCTCGATGCATTGTATTTTCCAGCTCGCGCACATTACCCCTCCAATGATGCGCTTCGAGCCTCTTCATAGCTTGATCGTTTATGTGACGATTGGGTACGCCGTTTGCCTCAGCATACTTAGTCGCAAAAAACTCTGCTAATACTCGTATATCACCAGTTCGCTCTCGTAAGGCAGGTAGTTGGAGATTAAAGACATTTAGTCGAAAGTAGAGATCTTCACGGAATTTCTCATCCCGGACATGTTTTTCTAGGTCCCTGTTTGAGGTTGCGATTAGTCGAATATTTATTTTGACGGGTTGTGATCCCCCAACCCGGTCTATTTCACGTTCTTGGATCGCTCTTAGTAACTTGGCTTGAAGACGGATATCCATTTCGCTAATTTCGTCTAAGAGTAAAGTGCCCCCGTCTGCTTCTTCAAACTTCCCAACCCGGCGAGCAACAGCCCCCGTAAATGCACCCTTCTCGTGGCCAAAAAGTTCAGACTCTAAAAGATTATCTGGTATTGCTGCGCAGTTGACGCTGACAAACTTCTGGCTCGAACGTTTGCTCTTGGAGTGAATATATTTCGCTATGACTTCTTTGCCGGTTCCGGACTCGCCCGTGATGAGCACGCTGGCTTCAGAAGGAGCGATTTGGGCGGCTAGTTTCAAGGTTCCTGCCATCAATGGGTCGTTGAATACTACTGATGTTTGTTCCTCTGATACAGCCTGAAGAACTGCTGCAATCATCTCTGGGTTGGGCGGCAAAGGAATATACTCTTTTGCCCCTGCTTTAATGGCGGCAACCGCCGCATCAGGGTCGTTACTAATTCCGCAAGCTACCACTGATGTATTAAGACGCTCTTCTTTCATACTTTTCATAAATTTGGCTATGGAAAGTTTTATATCAATCATCACCAAATCAGCACCTTGCCCACTTCGAAGAGAATGTAATCCAGCGTCAACACTGTCTACTTGAGATACTGTTGCGCCGCGTGATATGGCAATTTGGCCAGCGGCGCTGATATGTCCTTCAAGCATACCGACTATTAGCAACCGCATTTTAATCTCCTTTTTTTCCGGTTAAACGGGGGTGTTTAATATTTGACCAGCCGTTTATCACTATGTCTTTAAATAGGACTTAACGCCCAAGTAAGTTTTTAATGAATGAACATTTTCTTGTTTGCTGATTGATATTGCCCCAATTATATAAATGTCTAAGACTGTAATTTGTTTTCGAATGTGGTTTTCCAATTTTGCAGATATTGGTGCAAAGACCATATACGCTAGCACGGCCCCATAGAATGTAGTAAGAAGCGCTACCGCCATCGCCGGGCCAATTTGCTCGGGGGAATCTAAATTTCCCAAAAGTTGTATTAAACCGACAAGCGTACCAATTAATCCCATAGATGGGGCAATTTCAGCGGCTTTTTTGAGAACCGCAACACTTTTTTGTTTTTGCTCGGCTATCGACAAGATTTCATTTCTCAAAGTATTTTCCAGGATAATACTATCGTTTCCATCAACGACTAACGCGATTGATTTTTGAAGAAATGGTCTATCTTC